>CAMORF010000071.1 GCA_946623485.1 uncultured Clostridia bacterium | reverse complement strand
GCATGTCAATCACAATCAAGAGTTTTCTCATATTCAATTCTTCCCCTATCACTTCAATAACTTGTGTTGTTCTCTTCAGGTTTCAATCCGGCAGCCGTCCAGGTACACTTCCTTCAGGTTCCATTCCCTGTCCAGGATCAGGAAGTCTGCCCATTTCCCTTCCTCCAGGCTTCCTGCCTGCGCTTCGATTCCGGCCGCCCGGGCCGGGGTCAGCGTTGCCGCCAGGATTGCCTCCGGAGCCGGAATTCCCCAACGGATCGCATTGATCATCCCGTCATACAGGTTCCTGGCTGCCCCGGCCAGGGTTCCATCGGCAAGCCGTGCCCTTCCATCCTGCAAAAACACCCTCTGCCCGCCCAGCTCATATTCCCCGTCAGCCATACCGCAGCAGCGCAGGGAATCAGAGATCAGGCAGACCCGGCCCGGGAACACGCGAAATGTCATCCTTGCCACGGACGGATGAATGTGCTGCCCGTCACAGATCAGCTCCACCGTAACATGTTCCCGGTCAGCAGCAGCGCCAACCACGCCTGGCGCGCGATGATGGAGACCGGGCATCGCATTGAACAGGTGGGTCACATGGCATGCCCCAGCTTCAAATGCCCGGATCGTTTCCTCATAGGTTGCCTGCGTATGCGCCACGGAAACACGGCAAACAGGCGAAACCGCCCGGATGAACGCCTCAGCGCCCTCCAGCTCCGGCGCGACATCCACGATGCGGATCAGGCCGCCGGCCGCCTCCTGCAGCCGGAAAAATGCATCACTGTCAGGATTCCGCAGATAGGCGCTGTTCTGGGCTCCCTTCTTTCCTTCCGAAAAAAACGGGCCTTCCATATGGATCCCGGCAAGCCGGGCACCATTCTTCGACCGGTTCCTGGCATACTCTGCCGCTGTCCGAAATGCCTTCTCCAGACACTCATATGGCAGTGTCATGGATGCCGGGGCAAAAGATGTAACGCCGTGCGCCGCAAGATACCGCCCCATGGCAGCAAGACCGTCTGCGTCCCCATCCGAAAAATCATAGCCCGAATTTCCATGGGTATGAATATCGATCAGTCCCGGGATCACATAAGCGCCCCCGACGTCTATCCTGTCATCGTCCGAAGTAAGCTCCGGATTTCGCGGCTCCTCTGTGTGCGGTCTGCCAGGCCAATCCTCCAGATCCGGTGCTTCTATGCACATGCTGCCATTTGAAGGCCCCTTGTCAGGTTTCTCTATGCACATGCTGCCATCCGAAGATTCCCTGTCAGGTGCCTCTATGCACATGCTTCCATCCGAAATTCCTCTGCCCGGTGGCTCTATGCACATGCTGCCATCCGAAGGTTCCCTGCCCGATGCCTCCAGGACGATTCTCCGGATCCGTCCACCGGATATCTCCAGGCTTCCCTTCGCGAATCCTTCCATCCCCCGGAAGATCATCGCATTTGATAGAATCATAATGCCCTTCTCCCTTTCAGCGCCGGCGTCACGCTCAGCGTCACGGCAGGATTCTGCCTGCCCTGGCTTTCTGTTCAAGCAGCATCAGCTCCAGATCCAAACCCGGTCAGGCTTCTTCGTATTCATAGACCCCGTAAAGCTCCTCCTGGTCATTTCCCGACATGTCAGCAGCAGTTTTCGCGCGGATAAAACGCTCCTCGATATCCGGCTCCTTCTGCGCATAGGGGAAGATGCCAAACCGCATGGTAACCTTGTCTGCGATCTCTTCCTCAAAAAACAGGTCTGCGAGGAAGCTCTTCAGTTGCTGTTCATAATCATTCCGGTGGGGAATGTAGAGCAGGAAGGTATCTCCCTCTTTCCTGCATCCGATCCCTCCCGTTTTCCGTGCCAGCTTTTTGATGCCGATCCCGATGCTACGCAGCACCAGGTCGCAAAACTGCTGCCCGTACTGTTCATTCAAAGCGTGGAACTGACTGACGTTACACACGACAACGTCAAAATCGACATCCAGGTAATATTGATCATACCGGTTCACATACCGGATGAAATAATCGATATTATACAGCCCGGTCAGCTTATCCCGCTGCGTTTTGCGGATCAGGTCACGGTTTTCAGACAGCTCGATGCACCTGTCGATCCGCGCTTTGATGATATCAATGTCCGGATAAGGCTTGGGAATAAAGTCGATCGCACCAAGCTTCAGACAGTCCAGTTCCGCATGCGGGTCAACAGAGATGAATATGACCGGGATAAACATAAGCTCCTCGTCAACCTGCATGGCAGTCATCACATCACGTCCGGTCATATTCGGCATATACAGATCAAGCAGCAATATCGCAATTTCATCCTTGTGGAGACGGAGCATCTCCATAGTTTCAACACCGTCTGCGGCATAGAGAATGTCATAGTCGTCCTTCAACAGGTCCCCGAGGATTTCCCGGTTGCTCTCAATGTCATCCGCAATCAGGACATGCCTGCGCACCGTGATGGCAGAGATATCCGAAGCGTCCAGAACCTGGGGCACCTTCTCCGGCTGTTCTTCCGTGACTGCCGCGCCAAGGCTTTTCAGCAGAAGCTTTTCCGTATACATCATCGCATCCGCGCGTTCAAATACCATACGGAAATTCTTGTCCTGCTGTGGATTGAAGCGCGCGCATCCGAAGGAAACCACCGCCTTGCCCCGGTCCAGGTTTCCCAGGACCTGTTTTTCAAACCGCTCCAGCAGGGCCTCCTGGTTGATATAGTCCGCATTCTCCAGGATTGCGGTAAACTCATCGCCCCCGATCCGGTAAACCGGGCTGTGCTTGAAGGTGGTGCAGATCATTCTGCAGGCTTCTTTGATGTACTCATCCCCGGCATCATGGCCACGGGTGTCATTGATCACCTTCAGGTTATTTAAGTCGAATACGGCTACGCTGAACCCGGAAACGCTGCCCTCGGCAATGCGTCTGTCCATACGCTCCTGGGCTTCATTGTAGGCATACTTGTTCTTCACACCCGTCATCGCGTCGATCGTGGCCATCTTCCGCGCAAATGACAGATCATCAACGATTTTCTTCTGATGGCGGATCTGTGCGTCCTCATCCAGAAGCCCCAGGATCAGCATCTCTTTTCCGTCTTCCACAAACCGCGATGCCTTCATCCTCACATAAAAAGGGGCAGCGCCGATGAGCAGGCGGTAGTCCAGCATAAATACGCCATCCTGGTCAATCGTTCTGAGAATGTTGTCCCTTGTAACCTGGGAATGGAACAATTCCAGATCTTCTTTATGAACCGTCCGCAGGCTGTTCTCATAGGTTCTCCTGAAAAAGCAGTCCCCTTCCTTCTCGATCCCAAGGTCTTCATAGCTTCCGGAGGAAACAAACTCGCTGAAGTGTTCTGTTCCCAGCTCCACCAGGTACAGCGCGATCAGGTTATTGTTCAGCGCACTGAAACGCAGATACGCCTTCCGGTCCTCCCGCGCCCGCAAAGCCGCTTCCCGGTCCTTTATCTGTGCGTCAATGTTATGCACACCGATGATCACATGCCGGTCGTCTTCACTGCCGTAGACCGCCTTCAGATTGACATAGGCCGGTTCCCCGTTCATGAGAAGCCGGTACTGCAATGTCATCATCCCATGCTTCCTGATCTGCGCAGTCAACGCTTCCTTCCCAAGGGCAGCGATGAACTTCTGCTGGTCTTCCTGATACAGATACCGAAGGGCATTCTGCCTGCATTCCGCAAAGAAATCCGTTCCTCTGGTCTGTCCCGCGCGGTGTCCCGAATCTGTCCTGGATCCATATTCGATGAAGTCATCCGTCTCCAGATCCACATAATACAGGTTGAAATAATCCTCCGACAGCGCCCCCACAATGCTTTCATAGGCCGCTCTTGAGCTCATCGCATTATGGTATTCCTCTCTGATCAGATCCCGTTCCTGAAGGGCTTTCTTTTGTTCAGCCAGTGCGCAGTCCCGTTCCTGAAGGGCCTTCTTCTGCGCTTCCAGTGCCCTGTCCCGTTCCTCGCACACTTTTTTCTGTTCTTCCGTTGCCCTGTCCCGCTCCGCAAGGGCATTCACCAGCTGCTGCTCCAGATCTTCAGCCGTCCTTGGGTTCTCCATCTCTTCTTTTTCTCCATTCTGTGATGCAGAAGCAAAAGTGTCTTTTGCCCTGCTTTGGTCCATGATATACAAATTGCTCCATTGCTTCGACCGGTCTCGTGCACCGTCTCAATGACTTTTGCATTAGAATTCATCTGCTGCGTTGGTCTACGCTTCGCTCCGGTCGGCGCTAACCGCGTGCCACTGGCACGCAGCGCCCTCAGTCGCCGTAGCTCGTCAAGGCAGGCCCGCCGAAATCAGTTTTATCACCGGCTTCCGATCAGCTTTCCGAGAGTCGCATACAGATGGTCGGACTCGATCGGTTTGGACAGATGTGCGTTCATCCCGGCCTGCATGGAATTCTGTACGTCCTCGTCAAATGCGTTGGCGGTGAGCGCGATAATCGGAATCGTCCGCGCGTCCTCCCGCTCCAGCGCACGGATCGCCCGGGCGGCATCGAGGCCGTTCATCACCGGCATCCGCATGTCCATCAGAATCGCGTCATAGTAGAACGGTGCGCTCTTTTCAAACATTTCCACGCAGATCCTGCCGTTTTGCGCCCAGTCATACTCCATTCCCTCCAGCTCCAGAAGGTCAAATATAATCTCCGCATTCATCTCCAGGTCTTCCGCAATCAGGATCCTGCGGCCGTTCAGGTCGGCAGGCGCCGCGCTCTGCTCCGTAATCTTCCTGATGACCGCATCCTTCTTCAGCATGGACAGCACATCGGAAGAAAACAGCGGCTTTGTCAGAAAGCTGTCCACGCCTGCCTGTTTCGCATCCTCCTCAACATCCTCCCAGGAATATGCTGTAAGCACCACGACTACGGATTCCATCCCGATGATTTTCCGGATCTCCCTCGTAACCTCTATACCATCCTGCTCCGGCATCCGAAGGTCGGTCAGGATCAGACTGTACGATTCCTGCCGGGCCTTTTTCAGCCCGATCAGCTCGAGGCCTTCCCGGCCGCTGAAAGCAACGTCCGCCACGATGCCAAGCTCTTCCAGGACAGCCCTGGCATGCTCCGCGTCGATCTTATCATCATCGATCACCAGCACCCTGAGCTCATGGGCCTGCACGCCGTCCCCCTGGTTCATCACGCGTTCACTGTCGCGCAGCGGGATCGTCACGACAAAGGTTGTGCCCTGTCCCCGCTCGGAATCCACCGTAATGCTGCCATTCATCAACTCCACGATGCTCTTGGTAATCGCCATGCCAAGGCCTGTGGAACCATATTTATTGGCGCTGCCCTCGTTCTCCTGGGAAAATGCTTCAAATACCCGGGGCAGGAATTCTTTGTCCATACCAATGCCGGTATCCCGGATCGTAAACCGCAGTGTGCTCTGCCCTTCCAGATGCGCCACACATTCAACACTGAAGAAAACCGTTCCCGGCGCCGGGGTGAACTTCACGGCATTGCCGAGGATGTTGATCAGCACCTGCTTCAGCTTCATGTCATCGCCGATATAATAATCCATCAGCCTGCCGGAGGTACTGAACTCAAACACCAGGCCCTTGTCGAGACACTGGGCATTGATCATCGTATTGATCTGTCCGATGATTTCAGAAAATGAGAATTCCTCGTTCCGTATGGACATCCTTCCGCTTTCGATGCGGCTCATGTCAAGGATGTCATTGATGAGGCCAAGCAGATGGCGGGCGCTGCCGCCGATCTTTTCCAACTGCTCACGGGTCCGTGCCGGCAGGTCCGGATTCTTGAGCGCGATGCTGTCCAGGCCGATGATGGCATTCATCGGGGTCCGGATCTCATGGCTCATGTTGGAAAGAAATACCGTTTTGGCTTTATTGGCCTGCTCCGCTGCCTTCAACGCGTCACTGAGCGCCTGCTGCTGAGCCATGGACTGACGCATCTCCGAGTCAATCACCGTCAGGCCCAGGCCGATGGCATGCACCCGGTGATCCGTACGGTCCTCTGCATGACGCACGCCTGCCACCCGGATCATCTCATAGTATTCCGTTCCATTGCGTCGGCACAGATAACGGTAGGCAAGAATCTGTTCGGTTTCAAGCCCCTCCCGGATCCGCTCAGGATCAATAAACTGAAGGAATCCCTCCCTGTATGCCGGATCGACATATTGCTCCGCATAGAATGTAAAACGTTTCAGATAGGGGAAATGGACGCCCTGGGGCGTCTGCGTGGAGTCCTTCGGGTCAGAGCGGTAGCACACGCCGTCATCCAGATCCAGGTTGACATGGTAGACTGCCCGGTAATCCGAAGCCATCGCGGTGATCATATGATCCTGCTGGTTGCGCTGTTTTTCTTCCTGAAGCAGCTGATCCTGAAGCGCCAGCCGGCGCTCCAGCTCCTCCTGCTTCCCGCGGCTTTCCGCCGCAGCGGTTTCTTTCTCCAGTATCAGGCGCGCATTCCTGCGTGTCTGGGCAAGGAAGTAGATCGAGATGCCCAGCACAGCCAGCAATGCCACGATGGAATACACGATGCTCCTGTGGATCGTCCGGCGGGAGATGGCACTGATCTCATCACTCAGGACGCTCTCCCGGATCAGATAAGTCAGCAGCCAGTCTGTCCCGCCCACCGGAACATAAGAAAGTGTCTCATGGATACCATCATAGGTAAATGAAACGACCCCCCTTTTCCCGTCCGCAAAGTCTTCGGTAACCTTCTCATAAGAATAGCCCCGGTCAAAGACCGCATGGGACAACGCCTCCAGGAGATTATCCTCAACAGCAAGACCGCCCAGCACCGTGTTGCTCAGGGCATTTCCCTCACGGGTGTATATGTTGCAGAATGTCGCGCTGTTCTGAGCCTGCATGGATACCCCGGAGAGCATCTCTTCCATCGCGATTTCCATGAAGCACACGACCAGCTGCTTTCCCTGATGCATCAGATTGATCGGCGTCGCTATGATCACCTTCTTGTCGGCACTTTCCGGATCTTTGATAAAAATCTGCGATTCTGTCAGGCTCAGATGGTCAAATGGATATTCATCGATGTTATCCTGGGTTCCCTGGGAGGTATAGATCAGTCCTTCCGTGTCCACAAAGGCAAACTTCTCCAGGCGGAACAGCTGTTTCATGCGCAGCTGGTAAGCCTGCCGGTGCGCGTCATCCTTCAGGTCCTCTTCCGTCATCAGATCCAGGGCGGTCTGCATATCCTGGATCCTGCCCTGAAGGTTCCTGGCCACCACCTGCTCCCGCCGGTCAGACAGCTCATCCAGGTACAGGAGGGACACCTTATGCACAGCCTCATCCGTATCCTTCCGGGCGTTTTGCCCCAGCCACATCGAACCCAGCACAAGCGTCAGCAGCATAATCGCCCCGCCGAACACGCCGAACCATATGATGTTGCTCCGCTTCATATGCCCCCTCCCCTGATCCTTGCTCCCGTGTCTGTTCTCTGTTCTCAGGTCTGCAGCTATAGTATACCGCAGTCAAGGCTGCATGTGAATGGTTACAAAATCCCCCGCCTTAAGATCTGCAGGAACTGCAGGATCGGAAGGATTCCGCAGGAACTGCAGAAAGGCGGGGGATGGTATGATTGAATTTTATATATCACCGAATGTCATATACACTGCGCACCTTCAGGTTTGAAGCATTTCCCTCCAGCAGGCGCACGGATTTTGTTCCGGCCTCCATGTCAAAGAAATTGTCATCTGTCCGGAGATACCCGTCTTCCGTGTATATCTCCACATACCTTGCATAAGCCCGCGCTGTAACCAGGATCTCTCCCTCCCGCTCGCCGGCGCTTACATGAAGCTGCGGGTCGGCAAACCCGTAATGCTTCGGCGCCGTAAAGAGGACGCTTCCCTGTACCGCGCCTGAATCTGATGCTGCGCATGATTCCGTTGGTGTACGTAAATCTGCTTCTGCACATGGCTCTGACACTATGCGTGACGCTTCCACAGCGTTCGCTTCTTCTGCACTTCCATATTGCATCATCCTGTAGGTCAGATGTACCAGACGCGGATCATAGGCTGAGAAATCCAGTACCTCAGACCACTGTGTAGAAAACGGGGCTACATCCACCGCAAAGGTTCCATTCTGCAGCACTGTGCTGTCCGGCATGCGCAGCTCCCATTCCACCTTACCCTGCACGCGATCCCAGGTTTCATTGGAAACATTAATCCTCGCGCGGCTCACGGTCTGGTCTTTCGGCTCGGTAATGCACGTTTCCCCGCGTGACACCATGCTGTCCTCCTCGCAGCTAAGCAGCACCGGAGCGAAGAATCGCTTCGCCGCGTAATGCAGTGCCTTCAGCCGGTGGAAATAATCCACTGAGGCCCAGGAGGCCACCGGCCAGATATCATTCAGCTGCCAGTACACAGCGCCCATGCAGCGGTTTCCATCCCGGTTCCGCCTCAGGTGTTCCACCCCATAGCGAATCGCGTCCGCCTGGAGCAGCTGGGAAGCATACACCAAAGTCCCGAAATCCGAGGGATACAGGTATGTCGCCGAGAGGTACTGGAGGATCTTTCCATTCGCGCCGGAATTGCGCTGGTGCATCTCCATTACATAGGAGAAAATATTCCTGTCCTCCTCCGCGGTGAAGCTTTTGATCGTTTCCATGCACGGAAATGACTGGAACCCGAACTCGGACATATAGCGGAAATGATACTTGCGGTATTCCGTAAAGGGCACGCCGGCGTGCCGCATTGCCGCCATAACCAACACTGCCCGGCGTACCGCATCGCCGGCATAACCTGCTCTGCCCGGCGTACCGCATCGCCGGCACAGCAAAGTTTACATGGTCAACCGCCGTCATCTGCCGCTTCCCGGTTCCGAATGTCCGCGTCACGCCCGTTCCGCGGTCAGGATATGGATCCGGTATCCCTCCACTCTCTCCGGCTGCGTCTTCTCCGGAGGAACGTACCCCATCTCATCTGCCAGGCGGAGAATCTCCCGGCGCTTGTTTTCAGACACCCCCCGCATGCCTGCAAGCGCCTTGGACACCGTAACCGTGCTGACGCCTGCGATCTGCGCAATGTCTTTCATCCGTACCTTTGTACTCATCCACCCCCTCCTGCCAGCTCCTAAAAAATGCGCCCGGAGCGTTTTTTACTACTCCGGGCGCATGATGCCGATTGTTTCTGTATGTTATGCCCTGTCCCCTGGATCCGGCGATCTCCGGATCCGGGGATTCAGTGAAACCTGATCAGACAGATCCTTAGGATCTGTTTATAACGTTATTTCTGAACATCTCCTTAGGCTGCAGGAGCCGCAGCCGTTCCGATGCCAAGC
>CAMORF010000070.1 GCA_946623485.1 uncultured Clostridia bacterium | reverse complement strand
CCGCTTTGGCGGAGCCGGCATCCTCATCCGAATCAAAAGCATCCTCTGCAGAAACATCTGAAGCATCTGTAGTAGCATCGTGCGTTTCCATAGAGCCGGAAACCTCATCTGCCGCCGCAGTTCCGGCGCCCGATTGAAAGACCAGGAACAAAGCTGCAAAACCCGGAAGAAGCAATTTTCTGATCTTCTTTTTCATTTTCCCCCCTAATTCATTGTCCCCCTGTGTCGTCTGTTCTGTGCATCTGCCTCATCGCCATCTTAGGATCTGCCGCGAAATACGAAGATTCTTCCACAGCAGACCACCGCTGCAAAATCCCCGGGAATCCGGTTCGTCTCCGCCTGACACGGAGACGAACCTTTCTTACGATTCACAATCCCTTTCTTTATTTCAATTTCTTCTGCTTTGATTTCTTCCCTGAGATCTTATTTCCGCTCTCTTTGCTCAGCTGCTTCTTCGCCGCGTTGATCCCATAGCCGCCGTATTCTTTGATGGTGTTCTTCTGAAGCGTGATCTTCTTGGCGTCCTTCACCTTGATGCCGTCTGACCCGGTTCCTTCAATCACATTGCGCTCGACCTTCGTCCCAACCGACTTCTCAAAGACATAGATGCCGATCATGACCTTCCCGGCGCCGTCCCGCTTCTCATTGCGGACCGTATTGCCGGTGATCTTGTCACTTTCACTGAATTCCGTCCGGATGCCGCTGCCGGTGCCGTACTTGCCCTTGCTCTGGAAATTACAGGTAACGGTATTCCCGCTGACGGTGACTCCCTTTGTCCCTGTCAGCCAGATTCCGCCGCCGGCCACATTCATCGTGACCTGGTTGTTCCTGACGGTGACACCGCTTGCGCGCCAGTCTCCGGCCGGAATCGTTCCGGTATTCTGCTTCAGGTTCTCGCCAAAGATCCAGATTCCGTAATTGGCATTGTTGTAATTGGCTCCGTTCGCGCCGCTGTCAATGGACACCATGTTGTTGTAGATCTGGCAGTTCAGACTCATCGGGGAAGTCCTCACATTAGAGCCGTTCGCCGAGGAATAGAAGTTTGCATGGCTGCGCTCGCTGGCCGCGCAGATGATTCCCGCCCCGCATGCCGTAATGTTGTTATTGTACACAGCGGAATCCTTGTAATTCATCATGCTGATTGCGTAGCCGGTGATGTTCCGGAAGGTATTGTCATGGATGTTGAATCCAGTGAAATAGCTGTTCGCGATCGCCGTATGGGAGCCGACCCCGCGCTTGAGCCCGTCAAACGTGCAGCCGCTGATCTCCACGTTGTTGCACGGTGTCTCATCCGTGATTGGGTTGTATCCGTCAAAATGCTTCTTGGCCACGCCCGACAGAACCTCAAACTGGATTGCCTCCCCATTGTAGGGATCTCCGAAGTTTCCTGAGTAGCCTGTAAATGTACAGTTGGAAATCTTGATGTTCTGGCATCCGCCGAATTCCATGTGATGCGCCGTATTCACATTTTTGAAGGTCACCCCTTCAAAGGACATGTTCTGCGCATGCCCGATCTGCATGATGCTGACCTTGCAGTTGTTGTTGTCCCAGGTGCCGCCCCTGAAATGGATATTGGAAAAATCCGGGGAATATCCGCCGCGTCCCGCTCCGCTGTTATATTCATCCCAGTCCGTGCTCTTTGCCCCCAGGCGAAGCATGGAATGACTCCCATCTATGTTGGTGAGCGTCACATCCTGCATGGATACCGTCGTATTGCCCCATACACGCAGCTGGTCAACATTGTAGCTTCCGGGCGGAATGACAATCGTCGTCATCCCCGCCGCCTTGCTGGTCTCCTTGGATACCTTGTTGAATGCCTGCGTGATATCCTGCCCCGGACTCACCTCCAGGGTAACCGTCTGGTCAGCCTGGGCGGCAAAAGCCATTCCCGCGGCAGCCGCCGCTGCAAGGATACAACTGCGGACAGCTTTTTTGATGTTCCATCTCTTCATTACACTTCCACTCCCTTCTGTCTTAGATATCCTTTGTTTTCCGAATCTGTCTGCAATCAGGCTCTGCACAAGTCTGCTCCGTTCACTTGCTGACAGATCCTATCCGTTAAAGCTGCCAGGCAGCGATAACTTCACCTTCAGGCTTCAAACACGTTCGTATACACTGCGGACACCCCCTGCCGGAACAGGTCCCGGGCCAAAGCCGGGTCATCCACTGTGTGGACATAAACAGGCGTGCGGGTTCCGAGCACCTGCCTAAGGAACACGCCCCCGTCCTTCACGCGGTAGGTTCCCATCGTGATCCCGACCAGCATCCTGCGCATCGCAAATGCATTCAGCTGCGGTTTGGCACGCTCCTGCGCGCTGGTTCTGTACAGGGTATAGATCATCGCGCGGTATCCGAGCCCATACAGATAATCAAACTGTTCCGCATGGTAGAACTGCGGGATCATCCGCTCCATCAGATCCGGATATGTCTTCGCCAGAATCCGGTATCCGTTGATGATGTCGTCCCCCTTCAGGTCCACCACGATATATAACTCCGGATGCTTGCGCATGGCCCTGACAACATCCTCCACCGTCATAGGCGTGAAGAATCCCCGGATCTTTCCCTGCAGGAACTCTTCCAGCGAAACCGCATCCTCAACCCGCGTGCCGTCTGCTTTGATAAAATCCTTTTTCCACTTGTGGATGCACACCAGCGCCCCGTCTGTCGTAAACCGGAAATCAAGCTCTACAAAATGGGCTCCCTTTTCCAGGCTTTGCTCAAATGCTTCCAGGCTGTTGGTATAATTACAGACGCTCCCGTCAGGGCCGATAATCCCGCCGCCGGCATGATAAATCCGCCGCTCCGCGGATAGCATGTTCCGGATCCTGACCACCGGATCCCGGGATTCCTGATAGATGCGGTTTTGCCTGAACGCATCCGCTCCCAGCAGGCACAACGCCAATACATTTACCAGGACCATCACGGCAAGGGCACTGAGAGTCACGCGCCGCTTCCCTGTCCCGAAGGTCCAGTAGGCATGAACCCTGACAGCAAGGACCGCCATTGCCATTCCCGGAAGCAGCCCTGCCGCAAGCGCGATGCAAAAAAGCTTCGGGTCTTCCCGGAGGATCCCCGGAAGTCCGCCAGCCGCGGTCACGGCGCTTGCGGATACATCCCCATCCAGATAAGACCAGAAGAAGGCCGTGCGCCGGTCAAACACCAGCAGCAGCGCGAACACGATGGCGTATAAGGCAGCGGCAAGCCCCCACAGTATCGTCCTATGTTTCCTCATGAACGCAGGCTCTCCCCGAAGACCAGCTTCTCAATCCGCTCCGTTGCGTGACCATCGCAGCTGTCCATAAACTTTTCCCGGAACGCCTTCATTTCCTTCGGATCGTACCCGTAATCCGGCATGGTGAGCACATCGATCAATTCTTCCATCGTGTAGCAGACCGGTCCCGGAGTCATCTCATCATAATCGTAATAGAATCCGCGCCAGTCGCAGAATCTCTCTTTGTCATACGCATAGAAGATCAGCGGCTTATCCAGCAAAGAATATTCATAGATCAGGGACGAGTAATCCGTGATGCACACATCTGCCGCGATCATCAGCTCCTCGATGTCAAGCAGGTCAGACACGTCCACCG
Source organism: uncultured Clostridia bacterium (assembly GCA_946623485.1). Taxonomy (GTDB): domain Bacteria; phylum Bacillota; class Clostridia; order Lachnospirales; family Lachnospiraceae; genus Porcincola. The sequence continues at coordinate 5,780 of CAMORF010000070.1, read as the reverse complement.
CAAATGTTCCCTCCAATTCCTCCGGCATGTGCGGGATATGATATGGCTTGATGATCGGGTGATGCTTGATCAGGATGATTGTGTCATCGTCAAGCGCCTCCCGGAGCTTCCACAGGTCAAACCACTCGTAGTTTGGTGTCTTGGCCTTCGCGACCCTCCCCCGGAAGGTTGGCGCATAGAGCACAATTTTCTTCCCTTTTGCCTGGGGAACCTTCTCATAAACCCGCTGCACGGCTTTGTCCAGATACTTCCTGTCAAAGAATACGTCTGTCCGGCTGACACCGATGGGCTGGACAATCCCCTGTCCCTCCAGCCCCATGGCCTCCTCATAAGCCCAGACAACCTCCGGGCTGGAAACAGTGACATAGTTGTAATGGGCATACAGCGGTTTCTTATCAAACACTTCCCTGGACGGCCCGAACAGCAGGTCAGCCGTGCTCCTGCCGAATTTCTTAAACGCGCCGCAGCCATGCCACAGCTGCAGGACAATGGTTTCCTCCCGCAGCGGAAGGGCACTGAGCACATTGCAGGCCTCAGACAGGATCACATATTTCGCATTTCCCACATCATTGGCCAGGCGGGCGCCATTGATGTCATGGTCCTCCTTATGGATCAGCCCCTTCCCGAGATGATGTACATGGATTGTAAACCGCCCGTCCTTCTTCAGGTCATGATAAAGCAGCCGGAATGGACTGCTCAGCCCGCTTACTGCATTCTCAATCATCACAACCTTATAGGGATCCACCGGCTCAGATGAATGGCGCGCGTAGATATCCGGATACCATTCTTCAAAAAGCTTCCTTTGATGAATCCCGCCAAGAAAATGGCGGACCTGGGCGAATGGCGGGTACTTCTTCACCTTCCACCACGTTTCACGCAAAGGCGTTTTGCGAAGCACATTCATCACTGCGTCTCTGGCTTGTTTGTACTGTCTGTCATTCATCCTGAAACATTCCCCTTTTATTCATTCCTCTTCGTCCTGAAGCATTCCCCTTTTATGGTTCTGCCTGCATCCCGCCCTTGTACCTGCCGGATGATTGCCTGTTACGATTGCACCACCCCATTTCCCAGGATGCAAAGCGTTCTTCGCAGGGGGCAGTCCGATGTGCTGAATCGTTATGAATGCTTTTTCTTGATCACAATCCTGCGGCCAAGCTCTTTCTCGCACAGGGCAATGGCCTGCGCCACCACCTGGTCCATATTGTAATACTGGTATGTCCCGAGCCTGCCGCCAAAGACCACATTCTTCTCCTTGTCCGCAAGGGCGCGGTACTTCTGGTAAAGCGCAAGGTTCGCCTGGTCATTTACCGGATAATACGGCTCCATTCCCATCTCCCATTCGGTGGAATACTCTTTGGAAATGACCGTTCCCGGGATCTCATTTCCCTGGGCATCCTTCCCGAACTCAAACCACTTATGCTCAATGATCCGGGTCCAGGGAACCTCCCGCTCCGTATAATTGACCACCGCGTTCCCCTGATAATTATCCGTCTCCAGCTCCTGGGTCTCAAACCGCACCGTGCGATACTGCAGCCTGCCAAGGGAATAACCAAAATATTCATCGATGGGACCCGTATAGATCAGCTTTCCATAACAGTCCGGATGCTTCGCGCAATACTCCTGCCAGGTGGTATTGAGCAGCACCGGAACACCGGACAGCAGCTTCTCAACGATCTGGGTATATCCCCCGATGGGAATCCCCTGGTACCGGTCCGTGAAATAATTATTGTCATAGGTAAACCGCAGCGGCAGCCTCCGGATAATAAACGCGGGCAGGTCTTTGCAGTCACGCCCCCATTGCTTCTCCGTGTACCCCTTCACCAGCTTCTCATATACGTCCCGTCCGACCAGGGAGAGTGCCTGCTCCTCCAGGTTCTTCGGCTCAGTGATCTGAAGGCTTTCAATCTGGGATCGGATCTTCTCCCTTGCCTCATCCGGTGTCACCACACCCCACATCCTGGAAAATGTGTTCATGTTGAAGGGCAGGTTGTACAGCTCATCCTGATACCTTGCCACCGGAGAATTGATGTACTGGTTAAAGTCCGCAAACTGATTGACGTAGTCCCAGACCTTCTGATTCGATGTATGGAAAATGTGCGCCCCGTAGCGGTGCACATTGATATTCGCGATTTTTTCCGTATAGATATTCCCGCCGATGTGATCCCGCTTCTCCACCACGGCAACCTTCTTGCCGGCTCTCCTCGCTTCACGGGCGAAAACCGCTCCGAACAGCCCGGCGCCGACCACCAGGTAGTCAACGTGTTTCCCCCGCTCCATCTGCTCGCGGTCTTCCATGATTTTCCGCCGGAAGGAATAAACCTTGTCCTGCCTTTCCAGATAGGCTTCACAGATCGTATCCGGATCCCCCTCCATGAGCACTTCCCCGTGCTCCAGCCACAAAACATGGTCGCACAGCTGGCGCACGGACGGGATGTCATGTGACACATACAGAAGCGTCGTTCCGCCGGAGAGCATCTGCCGCATCCGCGCGTTGCAGCGTTTGCGGAAATTGACGTCGCCCACTGCCAGAACCTCATCGCAGATCAGGATGTCAGGATCCACCATGGTCGCCACCGCGAATCCGAGGCGTGCCTTCATGCCGGAGGAATAGTTTTTAATCGGAGAATTCAGGAAACGCTCCAATTCCGCAAACTCTACGATCTCGTCAAAGTGCTCCTGCATGAACCGGTTGGAATGGCCCAGGACTGCGCCGTTCAGGAAGATATTCTCCCGTGCGGTCAGCTCCTGGTCAAACCCGGCGCCAAGCTCAATCATCGGGGCGATCTGCCCGCGCACCTTCACGGATCCCTTATACGGCCGCAGGATCCCGGTAATGGTTTTCAGCAGCGTACTCTTTCCCGAACCGTTGGTTCCGATCAGGCCCCAGGACTCTCCCTTCTTCACATGCAGGCTGACATCCTTCAGTGCAAGGAACTCCTGAAACGTCAGCTCATGCTTCAGGCGCCTGATCGCGTATTCCTTCAGATTATCCACCTTCACATTTCCAAGGTTAAAGCGGATGGAAACATGATCGACATCAATGATATTTGCTGCCATGAATGATGCTCCTGTTGATTGCAGAAAATAGTGTATACAACACCGTCAGCCGTCCTGACCAAACTATGTGATTGATTTTTGAGCTGTGCTATCGGATGAAAAGACAAGCAAGATGTACAAGTTATTTTGTAACAGATCCTAAACATGTCTCAAAGTATCCTTACCTATAAGTACAATACGAACCGGTCCTTGTTTTTCTGGAACATAAACAGCCCGAAGAAAAACAGCGCAAATGCCCAGATCCAGCCGCCGACCACAATGCGGATGCCCGGCATCCGCCCGTACAGCGCGATATCGCGGAACTGCGCAATGTAATAATACATCGGGTTCAACGTCTTCACAAAGATCTGAAGCAGATGCGGAAGCTGTTCGATGGGATAGAATAACGCCGACAGATACATCCAGGCCGTGCAGACCGCGCGATAGATGTATTCAATGTCCCGGAAGAACACATTCACCTCCGCAAGCCAGAAGCTGACGCCAAGCGTGAAGATATACAGCTGGATCAGAATCACCGGCAGGTAGAGCAGCTGCACGTGGAACGGCGACCGGGTCGCGATCATGACGATGAAAAAAGCGCCCATCGAAAAGATGGTATCCACGAAAATGCTCGTTACCTTCGAAACAGTAAAAATGTACTTTGGAATATAGGTCTTCTTCAGCAGGGCTGCGTTGTGCAGCACGCTCTTCAGGCCGCTTTGCGTTCCTAAGCGCATGAATTCAAACAGCGTCCGCCCGGTCAGCAGGTAGATCGGGTAATTCTCGATGTTTTTCCGGAACATGGAAGAGAACACCACTGTCATGACGATCATGATCAGCAGCGGGTTCAGCACGCTCCAGAGATACCCGAGAAAACTTCTGCGGTATTTCAGTTTGATATCACGTACGACCAGCTCACCAAGCAGGTCCTTGTATTTCAAAAAAGTCTTAACCCGGTATTTCAGATGATTCATCAAATCCTCCCCGGCATTCACAATCCGCAGGGAATCAGGAAGCCAGCTTCCTGTAATCTACTACAATCACCGGGCAGACAGACAAACTCGTGTCTGTCACCTCGTTCCCATAGAGAATCATACTTCCCTTCGCCGTCATGTAAGATGCTGTCTTCATATCGTGGCCCGGCGTGCGCATCCACATGTCCACGGATGGCTTCTGGAAGATGCCATCCTTCCGATAAGCCTCCACCTGCTCAACGCTCAGGATCGAGATTCTGTCCTGTACCTCATCCTCCAGCCTCGTCCCGAACTGTACATTCTCGGACGGTCCTGACGTCTGCAATTCCATTGCGTCAATCTCAGCCTGCGTAAACTCATGCTTCAAAGCTTCCTCATTCAGATATGCCCGCAGGCTGGAATCTTTCCAGGATGCGGTTCGGGTTCCGGCTCCGGAGCCCTCCGAAAAAACGATTCCGGTTCCGTCATCCGGAGCACCGTGAAAAGCGGTTCGATCCCCGGTGCCTGCGTCGCCGCCGGATCCGTTTCCTGCATCGCCCGCTTCCTCAGGGATCATCTTTGTCTCTCCATCATAGGCAAGATGGGTGAACGCGCTGTCTTCCCCGGGAGCGGTGCAAATCAGGCGAAGTTTTGTATCCTCCTTCTCAAGGACCTTCCATTTGGTTCCGGAAAACACAACCGTATCGCCTGCCTTTGCCTTCTGCAGGGATTTGCTCTCGTCCTGTTCCCTCTGCCTGAAATACAGATCTTTATAATGCTCGTACTGGCTGCGGCTGTCCAGATAATCTCCAAGTTTATAAAACCGGCTGTAGGAGGATTCATACATTCCGGCCATGCCCTCCAGCTTCGCTGCCATATACTCGGCATATCCGCTCAGCCAGACATACAGCGCCGCAGCCACAATCAACGCAGCCACCGCAATCACGCAAACCCGGCGGAGCGTGGCCTTCCGGGTAAAACCGCCAGCCTTCGCGTCTGCCTTTTCTTTCATCTGTTCCGCTTCCCGGATCATGGCGTCATAGAAAGCCGCATCCTCCGCGCCGGGCGAAACGCGGTCACGCCTGGCTTTTACTTCTTCCGCTACAGCCTGCAATTCTTCAGATACCTTCCGGTATTCATATTCATCGCACGCTGTCTCCAGATGATACTTTGCGTTCTCAAAATCCGTCCGGATCAAAGCTTCTTCCCCGGCTTCAATCCGTTCCAGGCATATCTGCTTCATTGCTTCCGCTTCGGGATGGTCCGGAATCTGCTCCAGCAGTTCCAGCCCTCTCTGGAAGCTTTCCAGACGAAAACGAGGCTGCACGATAAAAGCGTCTGATTCGATCAGCGCCTTCACACGCTTCGCGATCTCATCATCCGACTCATAGACAGCCCCTTTGTTCTTTTTTGATTTCAGATAATCTCCAAACAGAATCTTAGCCATACTTCAAAAAGTATCTCTCACTTTATCTCAATTCTTCTGTTGTCCGGCCATGGAGCACACAATCACATCAGCTTCCGCTGCCCTCGTTCAATCTTCATGGCATTCATCGATTCCTGATCATCCCATGCTCCCACAATCTATTTATTTTACCTGAGAAATGCAAATCATGCAACCTCAGCGCCGACATTTTTCACTTCAGCATTTTTCACCATTTTTCACTTCATCATTTTTCATTTCAGCATTTTTGTTTTCAGTATTTTTGTCTTCAGTATTCTTGTCTTCAGTATTTTTGTCTTCAGTATTCTTGTCTTCAGTATTCTTGTCTTCAGTATTCTTGTCTTCAG
>CAMORF010000069.1 GCA_946623485.1 uncultured Clostridia bacterium | reverse complement strand
CGGATTGTAAAGATGGGACTTGGCGCGGGGAAGCGGGATTACAAGACTGCAGGTGTACTGCGCGCCATGCTGATCACACCGGAAGTGAAAGAAAAAGAAGAAGGCTCTGCAGGAAAAGGCCTTTTAGCGCCTGCAGAACCGGCGTTGAGAATAGAATCGGCGGCAGGTCAGGAGGAACGGGACGGAATCTTAAAGCTTGAGACCAACATTGATGATTGTACCGGAGAAGCGCTTGGCGTGGTGCTGGAGCTGCTTATGGAAGCCGGCGCAAGAGACGCGTATTTCGTCCCTGCTTATATGAAAAAACATCGCCCGGCATATATTCTGAATGTAATCTGCCTGGCAAAGGACAAAGAAAGACTGGAAGAGATCATTTTCCGGAACACCACAACCATCGGAATCCGTGAGATCTCCTGTAAACGTGCCGTTCTGGACCGGAAGGCGGTCCGGCTGGAAACGCCCTGGGGGACAGCGGATGTGAAAGTGTGCCGGATCGGCAGTGATCAGGTCGTCTATCCGGAGGCAGACAGTGTGATGCTTCTTGGCCGGATCAATGGCATCGGTTATCCGGAACTGTACCATAAGATCAAAGCATTTGCACAGAAGGAGATATGTCAGGAATGAGGTATTTCCAGAATGAGATGATGCAAAGCGGCTGCTATGAATGAGCAGTTTAAGTGTGGCAGCAGAGCCACGGCGCGGCGGGAATCCTGCTTCAGAATCCTTGCATTGACACTTCCGGTTCTTTTCGATAAAATAAAATTGCACACAATATAATTTGTTTTCAATAACCTTTTGAAAGGATCGTAGACCGATGGAGGATAAATACCCGGGACTGAAGCTTGGAAATCAGCTCTGTTTTCCTTTATATGCCTGCTCCAGGGAAATCGTCAAAAAATACAAACCGTTTCTGGATGAACTGGATCTGACCTATACACAGTACATTACGATGATGGTGCTGTGGGAGAAGGAACAGATTAATGTGAAGGAGCTGGGGGAGTGCCTGTATCTTGATTCAGGCACCTTGACTCCCCTTTTGAAAAAACTTGAGACGAAGGGGTGGGTGACAAGGCGCAGGGCGAAGGAGGACGAACGGGTTCTGATTGTTACCCTGACGCAGGAGGGACGGAACCTTCGCGACCGTGCCGCAATGGTTCCGGAGAAAATGAGCTGCTGCGTGAAGCTGACACCGGAGGAAGCCCGTACTCTGTACACCCTGCTTTATAAGATGCTGGGAGACTGCTGCTGACAAACAAGAAAGCGAGGATTGCAGCCATTATAAGAGAATGAGCAGTCGTTATAAAAGAATGTGATAGGAGCTGTGGAAATTATTTCCGAACAGTTTCTTGGCTTTTTTCAGATTCATATTGTTTTCTCTGACAGAGCGTGCTATTATCTGATTATAAAAGTGGTTGTTCATACATGCAATGTGCGGCATATGGATCTATTGTAACGATTCAGAACCTCAGAAGAGTGCTTTGCGTTCTGAACAATGGGTATGGTGAATCGTTACGATCCATTCTTCTATGTACCGTTCATGGCATGGGAGCAGATTTGCATGAGGGATTCGGAGGTGCGGTATGATGAAGAATATCAAACTCTGGTTAGGGATCGTGGGAGTCGTGATTGCTGTCTATATTCTCCTGATTTCCTGCTATGAGGCAGCCTGGAACGTACTTACGATGAGTGGGCATTTCAATGGAATTGCAGGAATCGTCGTTGCTGTGCTTCTTCTTGCCGGCAGCGTGGTACGGATTGGAATGCGCGGCGCGGAGGATGATTCAGGCTCTATCATATCCCTGGTATTGTTTGCGTGCGGTGCGGCAATCGCGTTTGCAACAACAGTTATTTACCATTATATGCAGAACTGGGCGATCATCTGCCTGGTGATGGGAATCGTATCTGTTCTGATGATCATGTGGAAGAATGCCATGGCAGGCAAGTAGGAGCCTGATCTGTCTGGATTACTTTAGTGATAAGGTACGGCGGAGTTTTCTGACTCAGACAGCGGAAAACCAGACAAGCAATACGCACAGCTTTGCCTCCCAGATCCTGAGGATTCAGGCAGAGAAGATGGATGAACGGTGACGGAACGTTGGAGCATATGCGGCTGCATGTTAAGCAGCCGCTTTTTCATGTTTTATCTTTAGAAGGAAAGCAGATCTATAAGGATGTCATTTGATATGAGAGCATTAAACCGTGCATTTGATAAAGCATTTGCGCACAGCGGGGAGGAGGATAACATCGAAGAGCTCCTCACCTGCATGGGAGAGGAGATGGGGTGCGACCGCATCAGCATTTTTGAGGAAAATGAGGAGGGAACCTGCGATAATACCTATGAATGGTGCAGGAAGGGTGTTGTGCACGAGCAGCTTCTTCTGCAGCATATCGCGATCTCGGAATTCGATTCCTGGCATGAACGGCTTACACAGGGAAATGAGATCATAGTGATCCGGTCCCCGGAAGAGATACGGGAGCATGACCCTGACGTATACCAGGCGTTCTTAGTGCAGAAGATTCATTCTGCAGTCGTTGCTCTCCTTGCTTTTCATGGGAAAAGTTTCGGATTCTGCATTCTCGAAAACCCGGCAAAGGATGTGCTTGAGGATGAAGAACTGATTATGCCGGGAATCCGGTATATTCTTTCGTCTATGATCTACAGCCGCAATCTGATCAGCCGGCTGAGGAAGCTTGGCTACACCGATTCCCTGACCGGTGTGGGAAACCGTGTTTCCCTTCAGGAGCATCTGGAGCGGATTGATCCGTCCGGCTCTCTTGGAGTGGTTTGCCTGGATGTGATCGGGTGGGATGACCAGACAGGGAAACTTCCTCATCTTGAGCGGGAGCAGACCTTGCTGCGCGCGGGCGACATCCTGATGGATCTGTTTGATGAAGAGCATGTCTTCCGGACGACATCCGGAGCGTTTGTCATTCTGGAGAGCGGAATCGGCAATGCTGTATTCGAGGCGGATATCAAGAGCATAAGGATTCTGCTGCGGGAGCAGAATCTGCTGGCCTGTGTTGCCGGGAAATGGACGCCGCAGGTTCTGGGCGGAGCGGATGCGATGATCCACGCGCTCCAGAAGAAAACCGAGGAGGAAAGAAGGCTTCTATTAAGCCACAGAGACCAGATTGTGCAATCCGGCATGGCGGAGATGGACGCAGTAGAAAAAGCGGAGATCACACTGCCCAGGGGAGACGCGTTTTTCCGGCTGGCGGATCGTTTCCTGATGTCCTCCTATGAGGATACCATCCTGTGCATCGTAACGGATATTAATTATTTCAACCTTTACAATGATATCTTTGGCCGGCAGGCAGGAAATATATTCCTGGAGAGCATCGCCCAGGTCCTTGAGGAAACGGCAAAACGGCATCGCGGCATTTGCGGTTATATCGGCGGAGATAATTTCTGCCTTGTCATACCGGGCCTCCATAAGGAGACAGGGGATCTGTCTGATTTCCTGCAGAATCTGTACAATTCCCTGAAGTTCCCGGATGGTTTTTCCCCGGCGATGGGGGCATATATCTCCGATGACCGCAGGGAAACCATGATTGTTCTTTATGACCGTGCCCTCGGTGCTCTGTCGCAGATCAAAGGGGATTACCTGAAGCACTTCCACATCTTCAGCGCGGAGATGCACCGTCATCAGAAAGAGGATAAGCTTCTTCTGATGCAGGTGAGAAGAGGGCTGGCAAGGAATGAATTCCTGTTTTATGTGCAGCCCCAGGTGCATGAAAGGAGCGGAAAGATCATCGGGGCAGAGGCGCTGGTCAGATGGATGCATGAGGGCACGCTGATCTCTCCCGGACGGTTCATTCCAATCCTGGAAAAGACAGGGTATGTGTATACCGTAGATACCTTTGTCTGGGAGTCGGTGGCAAGATGGCTGAGGGATATGATTGACAGAGGGATCAGGCCTGTTCCGGTATCCGTCAATGTATCCCGGGTTGACTTTTATTTTGGCGATATCCCTGAATATTTCACCAACCTGGTCAGCACCTATGGGCTGGATCCGGGGTTGATCGGTGTAGAGATCACGGAGAGTGCATTTACCGATAACATGGATATGATCGTTGATGCAGTCCGGCGGCTTCATGATGCGGGATTTCAAGTTTTGATGGATGACTTTGGAAGCGGTTCCAGCTCACTGAGCATGCTCCATACGATGAATCTGGATGTCCTGAAGACGGATGTACAGTTCATGTCCAAGGACAATCAGAATAATCGTGCGATCAGCATTGTAGAATCGGTGATTTCCATGGCACATCTGATCGGGATGAGTGTCGTGACGGAGGGGGTTGAGACAGAGGAACAGAAAGAAAACCTCATCGCGCTGGGAGACAATTATGCGCAGGGCTTTTATTTCTATAAACCGATGCCAAAAGAGGAGTTTGAGGAGCTGATACGGGATCCCGAACAAGTGGCAGACGGATATCATGGGCGCAAGACCAGGAATGCAAGCAGGCTCCGCTTCCGGGAAATGATCCGGGACGGGCTTGTCTCGGAGACGCTGCTGAACAATATTCTCCGGGCAGCCGCGATTTACAAGGTTCGGGACGGGAGAATCACCATTGTCCAGATTAATGATTCGTTCAGTGCCCTGACAGGGATTTCTCCGGAGGAGGAAGACACGGAATGCTTTGAGACGCATCTGGATGAGGAGCAGTCCGGAAAGTTCCGGATGCTGCTGACGAAGGCGGATTCCCATGCATTGGGAGGCGCAGAAGGGACGATTGAATTCCGGAGACAGGACGGAGAATTGATTGTGCTGAAGATGCGGGTATTCCTTCTGTATTACTTTCAGGATCACAGGATTTATCTATCCACAATGGGCTGACGAGTTCTTTCTGTATTGATTTTGCCATATTATCAATGTGCTGGTTTGCTGAAACGACTGGTTATTACAATAGGTCTGTCGGGAACCTGTTCATCCCGATACCATAGTATCTGACTTTGGCTTTTTGTATCTTGCTTTTGCCCGGCGTGAAAGGCGGATGGAGATGGAACAGTATACGATTACGGGAATGAGCTGCGCTGCCTGCCAGGCACGGGTGGAGAAAGCGGTCTCCAAGGTTCCCGGCGTGACACAATGTGCGGTAAGCCTTCTGACCAATTCCATGGGAGTGGAAGGAACGGCAGAGGAAAGCGCGATTATAAAGGCTGTAGAGGATGCGGGGTATGGCGCTTCCCGCAGGGGACAGGATCCCGGGGCGGCAGGGGCGAAGAGCCGGACCGGTACCATGGAGCGGCTGGCCATGGAGGAAGAAGCCCTGGCCGACAAGGAGACACCCAAACTGAAAAAAAGGCTGGTAAGTTCGGTAGGTTTTCTGCTTGTCCTTATGTATTTCTCCATGGGGCATGTGATGTGGGGATGGCCGGTGGGCGTTTTCTTTACGGGCAATCCCATCGGGATCGCGCTTCTGGAAGCAATCCTTGCCATGATCGTTATGATCATTAACCGGAAGTTTTTCGTGAGCGGATTCCGGGCTTTCTTCCATCTTGCCCCGAACATGGATACGTTGGTTGCGATGGGAAGCGGGGTGAGCTACGCATGGAGCATGGCGGTGCTGTTTGGCATGACGCGGGATGCGGCAGACGGAACCTTGACGCATGCTTCATTGCATGAACTGTATTTTGAGTCGGCAGCCATGATTCTTGCCTTGATCACCATCGGGAAGATGCTTGAGTCGATGAGTAAGGGGCGGACGACGGATGCGCTGAAAAGCCTGATGAAGCTGTCGCCAAAGAGTGCGGTTTTGCTGCGTGACGGGGCTGAAGTGAGCGTACCGATCGATGAGGTTCGTGCCGGCGATGTTTTTGTCGTCCGTCCCGGAGAGAGCATCCCGGTAGACGGTGTGGTGATAGATGGGATGTCTGCCGTAAATGAATCTGCCCTTACGGGAGAATCTGTTCCTGTGGACAAGGAAGCCGGAAGCACGGTAAGCGCTGCTACGATTAACCAGTCAGGATTCCTCCGGTGCCGGGCAACGAGGGTCGGAGAGGATACGACTCTCAGCCAGATCATCCGGATGGTATCGGACGCGGCGGCAACCAAAGCCCCCGTGGCCAAAGCGGCAGACCGGGTCAGCGCCATATTTGTCCCGGCGGTCATGGGAATCGCGGCTGTGACGTTCGTGATCTGGATGATCGTATCCCGTGATATGTCATTTTCCCTCGCACGGGCAATCTCCGTCCTTGTCATCAGCTGCCCCTGTGCGCTGGGGCTCGCGACGCCTGTGGCAATCATGGTGGGAAATGGCCTTGGCGCCAGAAACGGAATCCTGTTTAAGACGGCTGCATCCCTGGAACAGACCGGCCGCACCCAGATCGTCGCGCTGGACAAGACCGGAACCATCACCAGCGGACAGATGAAAGTGACGGACGTGCTTCCGGAGGAGGGTTTCAGCCAGGAAGCGCTTTTGGAGATCTGCGCGGGTGTTGAGCAGATGAGTGAGCATCCGCTTGCAAAGGCGGTTGTGGAAGAAGCCAGGCACAGAGGCCTGTCTCCGGTCCGGGTCGATGGGTTCCAGGCGCTTGCCGGCAGCGGAGTCAGTGCGCAGGATCCCCAGGGATGCCGGATTACAGGCGGGAGCCTGAAGTATATGACGGAGCATTATGCCGTGCGCGAGGATACTGCGGCACAGGCGGGAAGCCTGTCCGGGGAGGGGAAGACACCCTTGCTCTTTGCGCTTGGGGAACGTATCATTGGCATGATTGCGGTTTCGGACACCATGAAGGAGGACAGCCCTGCCGCAATCCGGGAGCTGCGGAACATGGGGATCCATGTCGTCATGCTGACGGGGGACAATGAACGCACGGCAAAGGCGGTCGGAGCAAAGGCAGGCGTTGATGAGGTCATCGCCGGCGTGCTGCCGGACGGCAAGGAGGCGGTCATCCGTTCCTTGATGGAGAAGGGAAAAACCGCCATGGTCGGTGACGGGATCAATGACGCGCCGGCCCTGACGAAGGCGGATACCGGCATTGCGATCGGTGCAGGGACGGATGTGGCGATTGACTCGGCGGATGTGGTTTTGATGAACAGCCGCCTGAGTGATGTCCCGGCGGCGATCCGCCTCAGCCGGCAGACCCTCAGGAATATCCATGAGAACCTGTTCTGGGCGTTTATCTATAATGCGATCCTGATCCCCGTGGCTGCGGGCGCGTGGTATGCGTCCTTTGGCCTCAAGCTCAACCCGATGATCGGAGCGGCGGCGATGAGCCTGTCGAGCTTTTGCGTCGTGATGAATGCGTTGCGGCTGAACCTGTTTGACCTGCGTAATCCTGCCCATGACAGGAAGATCAGGCAGGCTGCGCAGGAAAGCCATCCGATGGACGGCTCAGCTGCGCAGGAAAGCCATCCGATGGACGGCTCAGTTGCGCAGGAAAGCCATCCGATGGACGGCTCGGCTGCGCAGGAAAGTCTGCCTGGTGGCGGCCGGCTCCCGGAACGTAAAAGGATGGAAACGGCGGAAAACGAGGCCGCCGGCGGAATGATGATACGGCAGAAGGAGGAAGAAACGATGACAAAAACAATGAAAATCGAGGGAATGATGTGTGAACACTGTGAAGCACGCGTGAAAAAGGCAATCGAATCCGTGCCGGGCGTAGACAGCGCAGCCGTTTCCCATGAGAAAGGAAGCGCCATTGTTACCCTGAATGCGCAGGTGGAGGACGCTGCTTTGAAGAAGGTGGTGGAAGACCAGGATTATAAGGTTCTGGAAATTATCTGAGGAAATTATGGGTTGCATGATAAAATACACCATGTTATAATCCCTTTGCTGTGTCCGGAAGCCAAGGCAATTCCGCTTAAGGTAGCGGAACCGGAGCATGGCGAACCGCATGGACTTGCGGGGGTTGCCCGGGTAGTCCGGGAATCGCCGGTTCTGCGACAGGCAGGAACCGTAAGCAGTTCACATTCCATCAAGAGAGGTGATAATTATGAGAGAAGGAATCCATCCGAAGTACTATCAGGCGAAGGTTACCTGCAACTGCGGGAACACATTTATGACCGGTTCCACAAAGCCGGAGATCCACGTTGAGATCTGCTCTGCATGCCACCAGTTCTACACCGGACAGCAGAAGGCAGCTCAGGTACGCGGCCGTATCGATAAGTTCAACAGAAAGTACGGTCTTAGCCAGAACTGATCAGGATAAGCCAAGGAAGGTTGGGGCTGTGTGCCTCAGCCTTTTTCTTATATGGCAACGGAGATTTATATGAAGTATTCAAGTATCGGCGGACAGGCGGTCATGGAGGGTGTCATGATGCGCAACGCTGAAAAATGGGCAGTTGCAGTCCGGACCGCGGATCATCAGATCACGGTCAAGACCGGGGTTTACAATGGCGTCATTCCCTGGAAGGGCGTGAATAAGATCCCGATCCTGCGCGGGGTGTGCAGCTTTATTGATTCCCTGTATCTGGGGATGAAGACGCTGATGTTTTCAGCGGATCTGTTCGCGGAGGAGTCGGAAAAGGAACTTGAGGAACGGCTGAAGGACGAGGAGAAGAAGGCCCGGAAGAAAGCAGAAAAGCTGCGCCAAGCCGGCAAAGAGGAGCAGGCGCAGGAGCTTATCGAGAAGACTCTCAAGAATGCAGAAACGGAGCGGTCAAAGCTTAAAGAGAGAGAAGCATCCGGGAATGGAAAGTCTTCGGATTCAGACAACAAGGCTTTGCTTACGGTCACTTTGATCTTCTCGCTGGCGGTATCCATTGCGCTGTTTATGATGCTGCCGTATTTCCTGTCCCGGGCGCTCCGGATGGTCACAAGCTCGGAATCTTTGATTTCAGTATGTGAGGCAATCCTGAGGATGGCGATCTTCTTCGGCTACCTGCTGCTGATCTCCCGCATGAAGGATATCCAGAGAACCTTCATGTATCACGGGGCGGAGCACAAATGCATCAACTGTATCGAGCATGGGATGGAGCTGAATGTAGAAAACGTCCGTAAGAGCTCACGCCAGCATAAGAGATGCGGAACAAGCTTCTTGCTGATTGTCATGATCGTCAGCGTGATCTTCTTTTTCTTTATCCGGACAAGTAACCCGGCTTTAAGAATTGTGATCAGGATTTTGCTGATTCCTGTGATTGCGGGCGTATCATTTGAGTTTATCCGGCTTGCCGGGAGATCAAACAACAAGTGTGTCAATATCCTGAGCAAGCCTGGCCTTTTACTGCAGAAACTGACGACCAGGGAACCTGACGACGATCAGATCCGGGTAGGGATGGCATCTGTTGAAGCAGTATTCAACTGGAAGCAATATCTCAATGAAAACTTTGGGGCACATTATGAGCTGACGCAGGCAGATGAACCTCGCCCCGGGGATGATCTTTATACCATTAAGTAAGGATCTGTTACAAAATAACTTGTACATCTTGCTTGTCTTTTCATCCGAT
>CAMORF010000068.1 GCA_946623485.1 uncultured Clostridia bacterium | reverse complement strand
AGTTTACCGCCGCAAAATGGAGGAACTCCGGGTATCCCTGTATGATTCCTGCTCGACCCTGTTGACATCGCTGTGCGATGAGCTGGAGGGCCCGATCGATGCCAGCCGTGAAGCGGACGCGAAGAGATGGGGCAAAAGCTGGACGCCTGTGCGGGAAGAAGCGGAGGAACGTCTGCAATGGCTTTCAAAGCGGATCACATGGATCGAATCACAACTTGTTCCCATTACGAAAAAGAACGGGGAGCTGGAATACCGGCGGTTTATTGCGGATGTTTCGGATGACTGCGAGCGCTTGCGCGTTGCCCTGTACGACGACGGGTATGAGCAGGTGCGGTTTGCCGTATGGAGCGACGAGAATGGGCAGGACGATATCGTATGGTACGAAGCGGGGCTGAATGAAGACCGCTTCTGGGAGGCTGAGGCGCCGCTATCGCGCCATCACGCCAGCGGCATATACCAAATACATGCTTACGCAACAATAAACGGAGAAGATACGCTTGTGAAGAATACCTGCGCGTATGTAGAATTTGCAGTGGAGCCTCAGCTTACAGCGGTCATTTCGGACGATGCGGAAAGCATGACGATCTCTTTCCGTGACGACGGGTATGAGCAGGTGCAGTTTCCGACATGGAGCGACGAAGATGGTCAGGACGATATCGTTTGGTACAATGCGGAATGGGACGATTCCGGCCGCTGGACGGTCACGGTAGATCTGCGGCGGCACAAACCGGGTGATGCTTATACCATTCACGTATATGTGAAAAAGGATGGACAGACCGTTATCGCGGATTCGACGCATGTTGCCTGATACAGGCTATGGAGGCACACAGGAAGATTTGCTGACAGGTTTTTTAGGAAGGGATTCGCTGTTATGAATATGAAAAATGAACGGCCGCGGGCCTCGGTTGTTATCATTGCCTATAATGATGAGACACATATTGAGCGGGCGATACAGAGCGTGTGCAATCAAACGGAGAGAAATATTGAGATCATCTGTGTGGACGACGGTTCCACAGACGCCACCTGCGAGATTATGCGTCGATGTGCGCAGAGGGATGAGCGGATCAGGGTCATCTCGCAGCCAAACAGCGGGGCGCTGGGGGCTCGTTATACCGGGATGCGGCAGATGACCAGCGATTACGCACTGTTTCTGGACTCGGACGACGTTTTTATGCCGGAGGCTGTGGAGACAGCTTGCGCCGCGGCAGACGAGACCGGCGCGGACGTACTGGAATTCGGCGTCAGCCTTGTCATAGACGAGAGCAATCCGCCTTCGAAAGAAACATGTACGTATTTAGAAGGCTACTTCTCACAGGAAAAGCCCGTACCGGACACGGATCATGGGCCGGAGCTGATTAAGGCCTGCTTTACAGAGCGAGGCTCTGTCACCTGGAACATTTGGAACAAGCTATATCGGAAAGAGCTGCTGCAAAAGGCGTATCAGTTTTATCAGGGCGAATGGGTCTGTCTGGTAGAGGACACGCTGCTCACCCTGATGGTTCTGTGCCAGGCTGAGCGTTATGCACGCATACCCGAAAAGCTCTACGCCTACACCATCGGCGGCGGAATTTCTACGACGGAGGAAAAGCTCTCAAGCGAGAGTGAGCTCAAACAAGCAGCGGCGGTAGGTCTCACGATAAAGCTTGCCCGGGAATGGATGACCAAACTCGGCTGCACACAGGATGCGGCCGTGAGCGGCTTGGAGGCACTGACCGATTCTCTCCGGGCCGGGATATTAGATCAAATCCTCTATCGTGTGGCGGCGGAAAAGCGCAGTGCGTATTTCAGCCTGCTGTCACAGAACTGTGAAAAAAACGATTTTTTTGATCTGATCTCCGAGGCGGTTTCCCGGCAGCAGAGGCAGATAGAATGCCTGGAGGAAAGCAGACGACATCTTGAGGCGCAAAGCCGCGAACCTACCGAGATAGCGGAAACGCGGAGGATACAGCTTGAGCTGCGTGAGCAGCTTGCGCAGATTAAGCAGCTTGAGGAAGAGAACCGTCGGCTCTGGGAGAGCTTTAACACCATTTCCAACTCGACATGCTGGAGGATGACCGCCCCGATACGCATGATGTTGGATGCCGTCAAGATGACCCAATTTGGTTACTTGACACGTGAGGCGGTCAGATGCTGGCGCACACAGGGCTTTCGAGCCATGTCAAAAATGGCTTGGGATTACGCCTCAAAACGACAAGGCTTGCTGTTAAAAGTATCCATGTCGACACAGAAAAATGCAGAAGAATGGGGGGACCGGGAAGCGTACAGCTTCACCTCTTTTCTGGCCGCTTGCGAGACGTCGGGAGCACTGTTTGGACGGGAGCTTCTGTCTGAGATGGCGGGGCGCGACAGAGTGCTGTTCGTGAGCCATGAGGCGCACCTCACCGGCGCCCCGATCGCTCTGCTTCGTTTTGCCGAAGATATAAAAAAGCGCGGCATGGCGCCTGTCTTTATCACGCCAAGTGATGGCAAGTTGAAGAAAAAGCTGCTCGACGCAGGCATACCGGTCATCATATACAGCGAGCTGTACGGCAGTGATCTGATAAGTCACGCGGCATCCTGCTTCAAATTGATCGTTGTGAATACAATTGTCGGCGGGCCGCTCATCAGCCGGTTAGGGAATAGCGCAACGCCGGTTCTGTGGTGGATCCATGAGGCAAAGACGTCGTATTATCAACAGACGATCGAGGGGATGCCCGAACAGCTCGGAGATAACATCCATGTTTACTGCGTGGGACAGAGAGCCGAAAAATGGATGCATCTGTACCGAAATAATTACAAGAATGATATCTTGCTGTATGGCTGTCCGGATTTCAGGAACCTGACCGGTGAGGCGCGAAGCGTTCCCCTTCCTCCGGCAGAAGGAAAAACAGTGTTTCTTACGGTTGGCACGTTACAGGAGTGTAAGGGACAGGACATCCTGACCGATGCCATTGCCATGCTGCCGGAGAAGGAGTTGCAGAAGTGTCAGTTTCTTTTCGTCGGAAAAGAACACTATCAGTTAGCGAGGAAAAAAATTCGGCAGCTTGAAAAGCAGCATCCCGAAAACGTGTTCTATCTGGGGGAAATGGATATCGCGGATATGCCTGCCGTCTATCAGAATTGCGATTGCCTGATCTGTTCCTCCCGTGACGATACGTGCCCCACTACGGTAACGGAAGCCCTGTCTCTTTCAAAGATCGTTATCTGCTCTGAGAACGCCGGGAGTGCCGTTCTGCTCAAGAGCGAGCATTCGGGCCTGGTCTATCCTAATGACGATCCGAAAGCACTGTCGGAGTCTATCCTCTACGTCCTGCACAATAAGGAAAATCTGGGAGCGATGCAAATAGCAGCCAGAAAAACCTATGAATCGCATTTCTCCGAGGGCGTGTTTGCCGAATCGGTCAGCAAGATCCTGACGCAATTGTTCAAAGCCCCCGATGAACCGGAAGTCATCAAGACAAAAGTCTCGGTTATCATCCCGGTATGGAACGGGGGCGAGGACCTGAAACGACTGCTGGGTGCTTTGAAAGCACAGTTAGGTGTCGAGAGCATCGAAACAGTGATGGTAGATTCAGGCAGCTCCGATCAATCGGTAGCGTATGCCGAGAGCAACGGAGCAAAGGTGATACAGATTCCTCATGGGGAGTTTTCCCACTCCTACGCAAGAAATCTCGGCGCACAGCATGCTTCCGGTGCGTATTTGCTGTTCATGACACAGGACGCATGCCCAAGCGGACCGTACTGGCTCAGAAGGATGCTGCGCCCCATCCTGCATCAGGGCGTTACGGCAGTCTCGTGCCGGGAAGAACCGCGCCCGGGATGCGACCTTCTTGGCCGGGTGAGTATATTCATCCATAACCGCTATATGGGCGTCCTGCACAGCGACAGAATGATGCAAATGCCGGATAAAGTCAGCGCTGATACGCTCAGAAAAAACGCACAGTTGAGCGATCTCGCCTGCCTGATCCGAAAGGATGTGTTCAATCAATACCGCTATAGGCGGAACTTTGCGGAAGACCTTGATTTCGGACTGCGGCTTATACGGGATGGGCACAGACTTGCTCTGCTTTCCGGCGTCCATGTGATCCATTCACACACGCGTCCGACCATATACCACTTCAAACGCGCTATTGTCGATGTCAATGCACTCAATGAGATGCTGCCCGGCTATGTTGGCGGAAGCTGCCCGGAGCGATATACGATCAATAGTACGATGACGGCTTACTGTGTGATAAAGCTCTACGTTCAGGCGGCGCGGAAATATAGGCTTGTGGGAGACGACGGAGATGAGTGGGATTGCTTTCGCCAGTGGACAATACGGGAGATCAACTCTGATCTGACCGCCGTCAGGCGCATGAGGCCGAAAGAAAGGAAAAAACTGATAGAATCAGATCATGTTTTTTCTGACGCAGATTACCATAAGGTGATCCTGGAAATGCTGAATATTCTGAAGGGCGACTTTGCCGTTGAGGCTACGACAGTCAACGAAATTGCGCACTATCTTGTGAACGTCCTTGACGACTATTTTGCCTGCGCGGAAGAACCGTTTTCCGCTTCCATCGTAGATGAAATCTGCATACTGGCAGAGAAATTGACGGGGCTTTTCGCCGGAAACCTTGTCGGTACATACTTTGCGCTGAACAAGAGAAAGGTCAGTAAATTGAGACAGCTGGCGCAGAGGTACGCACAAGGTGTCTGATACCGGCAGCATATCTGCTGTGACGCCTGAGGGAAACTATTTGCTTTTTTCAGTCGTTTCAACTATACTTCTCCTGGTGATCTTCCTCAAGCAGAAAACCTGGCTGTTCAGAAAGGCTGAACGGGGATGAAAGCATACCGGCTGCAGCGCTCCAGCATGGTAGAATACAGTGTGATTCTGCTGGCTCTCTGGGGCTGTGCTGCGCTGATTTATCTGCTTCTTCCCAACGCGGCACTGATCCTGCCCGCGGCGGGGCTTGTCTCCCTCCTGCTGATCCTTGCGTGGCGTTTCCCCGCGAAGGCGCAGAAGGCGGCGGACTTCTGCTTTCGCTATCGCTGGCGGCTTGCGCTGCTGGTGTTTCTTGTGTGCGTGGGGCTGCGGCTGCATGGATCCTCCATCGGCGTGTTTGACCAGGTACTTCCCACTCGCCTCACGGGGGAAAAAAGCCTTCTGTTCGGTGAGCCGCGCTGGATTCGCTCCGATGAATATGGCCTGACCACGCTCCAGTATTTTTCCCAGGCAGCAAACGATTACCGCCTGTACAGCCAGCGGATGAGCCTGTCGCCGACCAACATGGTGCTGGATTTTTACAGCCCCGTGTGGGACTGGACCATACTGGGGAAACCCCTGAGCTGGGGCTTTCTGCTGTTCGGCAATGAGATCGGCCTGAGCTGGTACTGGTGCGGCGAGATCATCCTGATTTTCATGACGGCGCTGGAGATGTTCCTGATTCTGACCGGGGGGATGCGGCGCGTGTCGCTGATCGGCGCGGTCATGATTACGCTGTCCCCGGCGATCCAGTGGTGGGTCATGCCCCACATGCCCCCGGTGATTCTCTACGCCATGGCGCTTTTCTGTCTCGGCTACTGGTTCTTCACGGCGAAGACCCGACTTTCAAAGTGGAGCGCTGCGGGCCTTGCGGCGATGGCGGCAATAGGCTTTGTCCTGTCTATTTTTCCCTCCTTCCAGGTGCCGTGTGCCTACACGGTGCTGGTCCTCCTGATCGTCTGCCTGCGGCGTGACCGGGCGATGATCACCTTTACCCGGCGGGAATGGCCCCGCTTCGCGCTTCCCGCTGCCGCAGCGCTGCTGATCCTGGGCGGCTTTTTCCTCCGCTCCAGGGCCGATCTCTCTCTGCTGCTCAATACCGTATACCCCGGCCGCCGCATGTGTCTGGGCGGATACGGCACCATAGCCACGCTTTTCACAGATCTCACCAGCTTTTTTCTGCCCTACCGGGATATCAACTTTGTCAACAACTGTGAGGTTGCGACGTACATCCAGTTTGCGCCGCTGTTTCTGGTGCTCGCACCGTATCTGCTGCCCGCCCTGAAGCGGGAGCGGGATGACAACTGGACTGTGGGCGCCGCGCTGTGCGGCATCCTGCTCGTGCAAGGCGCCTATTTGCTGATCGGTTTTCCCCAATGGCTTGCCGAAGTAAGTCTGCTGCGCTTCTGCAACCGCATGCATGAGGTTTACGGCTGGACGGCCACCTTGTTCACTGTCTGGGGGCTGAGTGTGCTGGACCGGCATCCCGACTTGCCGGGCAGGCGGATAAAGCGCATTCTGCCGCTCCTGTATGGGGCGGTCTGCCTGCTGCTGGTGGACGGAGCGCGGAAGGACTATTTCTCCGGTTTTGCAG
The DNA here is from genome assembly GCA_946623485.1 of uncultured Clostridia bacterium. Taxonomy (GTDB): domain Bacteria; phylum Bacillota; class Clostridia; order Lachnospirales; family Lachnospiraceae; genus Porcincola. Next base: position 3,082 of record CAMORF010000068.1, on the reverse strand, counting down.
TCCGCGGCCTTCCTGTGGGCAAGGCGCTGCTCGTTCTGGCGCTGGCGGGTGTCGTCTGTGCGCTTTATTTTGCGCTGTTCCGGCGGCAGAGGCTTCTGAGCGCGGCGCTGATTCTCGCCATGGTGTTTTGCGGTGCCACCGTCAACCCCCTCATGCGGGGCATCGGCCCTGTTGTGGATCACCCCATCAGCGCGTCTATCGCGGAGATGGCGGAGCGGGAGCCGGAAGAGCGCTGGATGACTCTCGACTGTCCGAACTGGCTCGCGAATTTCGTTTTGGCCAACGGTGCCAGGGTCCTGGATGCCACAAATTTTTATCCCGATGTGGATAAATGGGCTATTCTGGACCCGGCAGGTCAGTATGAGGAGTTTACCAATCGCTATGCAAACCAGTGCGCCGAACTGACAGAGGGTGAAACTACCGTCGAGCTTTTGGGTGGGGACTACATCAAGATCTTGCTGAACCCCACGTCACTCAAGGAGCTCCGCATTCACTACCTGTTTTCGCCTATGGATTATACCGATCTTCTCTCGGATTATGGCATCGCCTGCTCGTATGTGACCGGGCAGGACGGATACGGGATCTATCGGCTTGATTATACGGAGTGAAAGATGTGTACAAAAGAGAGACAGGCGAAAAATGGAAGAATCCAAGTATAAACTGACCGTTGTTATCCCTTGCTACAACGAAAAAGACAGCATCCACACCATTGTGAACAAGGTCCTTGCCGCGCCGATTGAGAATAAGGAAATCATCATTGTGGACGACAAGAGTACAGACGGAACCAGTGAGATCCTTGACCGGGAGATCGCACCGCTGGTAAGCAGGATCATCCACCACGAAGTGAACCGGGGCAAGGGCGGCGCGCTCAGGACAGGTTTTGCCCATGCCACCGGGGATGTGGTGATGATACAGGACGCCGATCTGGAGTACGATCCGAACGAATATCCCCTTGTGGTAACGCCTGTCGTCCGGGGGGAGTGCGACGTTTGCTATGGCTCGCGCTTCCTGCATCAGGCCGCAAAAGGATATAAGGCGAACCAGCTTGCCAATAAGGGCCTCACCGCAATGTCCAATTTCTTTACCCGTCTGCATCTGACAGATATGGAGACCTGCTACAAGTGCTTCAAACGCGAGGTGATCCAGGCGGTGGATATCAAGGAAAACCGCTTTGGATTTGAGCCTGAAATCACAGCGAAGATTGCGCGCATGGGTGTGAAAGTCAAGGAGGTTCCGATTTCTTACTATCCAAGAACCAATGCGGAGGGAAAGAAAATCGGCTTTAAGGACGGGCTTCGTGCCATTTACTGCATCTGGAAATACAGAAAGGGATAAAGACTGTTTTCCTTACCCGTTCTGACATCGAACATGTGGTGGGGCGCTTAAGCCCTTGCGCCTGCAAACGATATACACGTTAGGATACATTCATACAGACGGAGAAAAGACATATGGCAAGAATTTTAGTAACAGGCGGAGCGGGATTTATCGGCTCAAATCTTTGCAGCAAACTTGTAAAAGACAAGGGCAATTATGTGATCTGCATGGATAATCTCTATACCGGAAGGATGGAGAATATCCGTCATTTGATGGGGCTTCCAAACTTTAAGTTTATTCTTCATAACGTTCAGGAGCCTTTTAAGACAGATGTAGATCAGATCTACAATGCCGCTTGCCCCGCCAGTCCTCCGGCATATGCAAAAACGCCCATAGAAACAGTAAAAACATGTGTTATGGGATCTATCAATATGCTTGATCTTGCTACGGAAAGCGGTGCCAGAATCATGCAGTTTTCCACCAGTGAAATATACGGAAACCCGGCTGTACATCCGCAAACAGAGGATTACTGGGGTCACGTAAATCCGATCGGTTTGCGCAGTTGCTACGACGAAGGAAAGCGATGCGCCGAAACACTCTGCTTTGATTATCACAGGCAGGCTGGCACGCAAATCAAAGTGATCAGAATATTCAATACATACGGGCCGGCTATGGATCCTAATGATGGGAGAGTCGTCAGCAATTTTATTATGCAGGCTCTCCGTGGAGAAGACATTACCATCTTCGGGGATGGAAGCCAGACAAGAAGCTTCCAATATATAGATGATCTTCTCAACGGGATCGATCGTATGATGAATGAAAGCAGACCTGATTTCAGCGGACCGGTTAATCTTGGAAATCCGCATGAGTTCAGCATGCTGGAACTGGCAGAAAAGATTCTCAGTAAAATAGGCGGAAAGAGCAGGATCGTTTTTATGCCGCTTCCTTTGGATGATCCAACACGCCGGCGACCGGATATCACCCTTGCAAAAAAAGAATTGAACGGTTGGGAGCCGTCAATTCAACTGGATGAAGGCTTGGAAAGAACGATAGCGTACTTTAGAACACTGCTATAATAACAGAGCTTGCTGGATAATGGCCGGCATCGCTGCCGGATGGCGTATATGATGTGAAAATTGGAATGGGAAAAATGAAAAAACTATTCAGCGAGGGAAACATCAGGCAGTTTTTTTCCTATTTTGTGGTTGGTGGAATAGCCGCGCTTACAGAATGGATTTGCTTTTTCCTGCTGGTATCCTTTGCGGCGATGCCTTATTTGGCAGCTACTGTCATCGCTTTTCTTGCCTCGACCACTGTGAATTGGTATTTGGGGAGGACCTTTACGTTCAAGAATGCCAGGTATAACGGGAATCAAGTGAGAGAAATATTTCTTGTCTTCCTTGTCAGCGCGGTTGGTCTGGGGTTCAATCTCGCACTAATGGTTATTTTTGTTGCTGGGCTCAATATGCGCACAACTCCACTGAAGACCATGGCAAAAATTATCGCAACAGGGATGGTTTTTATATGGAATTATCTTTCAAGAAAGACTTTCATATATAAACCCGAACCGAAACCGAAAAAACAGGGGAATTAAAAGTGCCAGCATGAAGAATTCCGCCATTATTCCAACGCTGCATGGATCCCGATAGATAGTTTTCTTACGGGTGGCGGCCGTCTACCCCAAGGGCACTGGTTCCGGCAGCCGCTCGTACCTCGCGGGGCCTACAGCCGAAGCGCCGCCAGCGGCGGAAGAAGCGAGGCTGTGGCA
>CAMORF010000067.1 GCA_946623485.1 uncultured Clostridia bacterium | reverse complement strand
CTCTTCCGCCATCTGGGCGGTCTCCACGCCCTCTGCGGTAATGGTCAGCCCCCGGTCCAGGAAGCTAAGCACCGCGTTCGGCAGGATCGCGTCCGGTTCCCGGAAATGCGCCCAGACGATCTTCATGTCCAGCTTGATCCCGCTGAACGGGAACGCCTTGATGCGGAACTGGTTCGCGTACCCGCTCCCGTAATCATCCAGCGCAAATGTATATCCGAGCGTCCCCAGGATTTCCATCTGGCTCTTGAGCACCTCCGGATCCACCATGCTCTCCTCCGTGATCTCAAGGTGCAGCTTTTCCGGTGCAATACCATAGGTTTTCGGCACCGACTCAAAGGTATCTGCCAGGTCATGTGCCATGCATTGGATCGGGGAAAGATTGATATTAATGAATTCCAGCCCGGACAGCTCTTCTTTATAGCGATTCAGGAACCCGCAGGTTTTCGAAAGCACCTGCTCTCCGATCTGGATAATACTGCCTGAGCGCTCCGCCAGCGGGATGAACTCAGAAGGCGGGACAAGCCCCAGCCTCGAATCCTGCAGCCTGGACAAAGCCTCGGCTCCAATCACCCTTCCGGTTTTTGCCTCTATGATCGGCTGCATATACACCTGGATCTGGTTATGGACAAGCGCATTGCTGAGCGCTTTTTTCACCGCGAACTCCCGCTCGATTTTGCCGATCATCTCTTTGTCAACGACAAAGTCCGAATTCAGTTCACCGTTTCCGCCCTTTTCGAGCAATCTCCGGATCGCTTCAAGCTCCATGTTCACCGACGAGATCTCCAGGTCAGAATTCATCTGACCGAACACGAAATTCATATAAACCCTGGTGTTCTCCGAATCCCACGGCTCGTGAAAGCGCTGAATCACTTTCGGAAGAATGTCCCGGACCGCCTTTTCAGCAGCCTCCCTGCCTTCTATCATAATCAGGAAGCAACCGGACCGCTCATAGAACACAGTCCCGCCCGGGAACATTTCCCGAAGATAATGCCCCGCCTGGCTGAGCATCCGGTCAATCTGGATGCCGCCGTAGATCTGACGGGTCTCATTGTAATTGACAGCCATGGCGCCAATGAGATGGTACCAGATTCCATAATTGTGATGCTCCCTGACCACCAATTCGAACGCCTGGTAGTCGAAAGACATCGTACGGCTCTCCCTGTAGAGATCCGCATTTTCAATGATGATATACAGGATCATTACCGTGATCATGTAGAATGTGTCCATCAGCAGGAAGGACGGGAACAGATACCGGATGATCCCGCCTGCGGTCAGCACGCCATGGATCAGCAGCATGCCAACGAAGAGTCCGTCCGGAAGATGTTTCCGGCTGCGGAGCACCACGTACACCCCCATAATGATGAACACAAAGAGCTGAATATAGATGATGGAATATCCCGGACCACTGTGATAGCCGTCCTTGTCAATGGAAAAAACAGTTCCGAAAAACAAACTGCTCAAACAGATCAGGCAGAACAGGACAAGCAGGATTCTTGCGACCAGGAAATATGCCTGCGGCGTCCTTCTCCTGGTGCTGACAAGGGCCACCGTGTAAGCATACATGGCATAGCTTCTCATCACGAACAGAAGGAAAAACAGCAGGTTTGCCGCATACAGAATCCACGCCGGGAAAGAGGAATGGTTCATATCCATCCAACTCGACAGGATGTCACTTGCAAGTGTCAGCATCTCCAGCACAGCAAGCGACACAAAATAGCGATTCAAAACGATCGGCAGCCTGGGGTACACAGCATAGTAACCAAGAATGACGCACAGCACAATCCCGGTCACAAGGCTGAAGCTGAAATTCCAGATCATGGCAGCGAAGATCCTTTCCACCCATTATTTGACGAAACTCCGCAACAGCCCTATCATATCCTATCCTGAAGAAAAAGACCATTCCTTATTTGTTTAGACTTTCATATTATTTGACAGACATTTTAAGAGAATGAAGTTGGAGTCAAAAGTGCCTTTTCCTCATACAAAAAGGCGTCCCCGGTAAGAATGATATCTTACGCAAAGAACGCCTCATACGCCTTGTATGGTTCACCACGGCGGGCACACACCTTCCGAGCTACGCCTTGCCCGGCTTGCCGCCGGCGGACACGCTCATTTAAAGCTATGTCTTGTCCGGTTCGCCTCCGCATGATGCAGGAACGAACCCTTGCCCTTTATCCCTTCAGTTTTATGCTTCGGTTTCCGCTTCCTGCTCCGGCTGGATAGAAGCCATCATCATCGTCATCACTGAGGAATAATCCTCATCAGAGACCGGTGCGAAGGAGAACTCAAGGATGTGTCCATCTACAGTCTCAAACGCGATACATCTGGTATCCCTGTCCACCAGATCATATCCGATGCATGGGATTCCGTTGAAGATTGCATCCGAGAGGTCGGAAACCTCTTCATCTTCCGCAAGGCTTTCTTTATAGCCCTCAAGATCAATACCGTCAGCATCTACATATACGACAGAAGCAGCGGCATCTCCCTCATCCGTAGAGAAATAAGCAATCATGCCGTTTTCAACATCTTCATCTGTCAGCTCCTGGGGGGTAAGCCCATTCGGAACCCACATCATGGCTGCAACCTCATCGAACGTATAAAACTCACCCTGGGAGATGACATCCGATCCCACTGCCTCAAGCTGCTCCACAATATCAGACCAGTTTACTTCAACCGGCTTTGAGGCTTCCGTCTCACCCGCAAACGCCGGAACAGTGCTGAAAAGCATACCGGATACCAGCAACCCCGCAATCATCTTTTTCATCATAAAAAACCTCTCTTTCCTGTCGGCAGCGGATTGCTCTACGTTGCATCCCGCCCCATACAGAAACTCAAATCAAACCACTGTTTCCTAATAGAAAACCAAATTGAAGACCGATCATCCGCTGAAATATATATCAGAAATCAATCATCCGCTGAAATATATATCGAAGACCGATCTTTCAGGAAATCCAAATTAGAAATCAGTCTTTCATAATAAATCCAGATCCGGAGATCAATCACAGATCGACTTCCGCAACATCGCTCCACTTGGAATAGATGCCGTTTCCGTCTGAGATTCTGAGGCGGATATAATAGGTCTGCCCCTTCTGCAGCTTCGTCAGGTTTGTCACTGCCTTCTTACCCTTGGTCTCTTCTTTCAGGACAACCTTGGTCTTCGGATTTCCATTAAACTGCGGATCCGTGCTGTACTGCACCTCAATGACCTTCGAGATGCCCCAGAACGGTCTGCCCTTCATCTTCTGGCGGAACGGTTTCCATGTGATTGTAATGGTTCTGGCATTCTTCTGTGTGAACTTTGGCAGCGCAACAGTCACCCTCGTATCGAGAGACGCTCTGACGTTACGGTTCTGCGGGCCAAGGAGCGTATTCCTCCAATCCGCAAACTGGTCACAGACCCATGTCAGCGGAAGACCGGCAGACGGAATCTCCGGCGTCACAACCTGATCGCCATAATCAACCGACTTCGTGTCAATTACAGTACCCGCGGAGTCTACAAACGTATAATTATAATCAAACGTATGGATGGTTACCGTCTTGCTTACGGTCACGCCGCCAACCGTATACCGGATGATATCCTGATAATCCGTCTTGGCATTCGCGTCCGGTCCGATGTTGAGATAGTACTTACCACCCTGCGCGGAAATCTGAAGATTCTTGCCGATATTATCGATCGTTATGGTTTTGTCCTGGATCGGCCACATGACGCCATAGCAGTCATACGCGATGGCGTGATTGATTCCAAATCCGGAGGAAGCCGGAACATTCCCGGTCGGGACATAGAAATCAGAAGCAAGGATCTCACCCTTTGTCACGTTGAAAACATGGGGATTACTGCAGCCTGCCTTATAATAAGCAGTCGTCTTCGATTCCTTGTTGACTCCCAGGTCAGTGCTCTTATCTCCCGAAGAAGTCGGTTCTACCCAATCAGAAAAGAACGGAGTGGATACATTCCTGACTTCATAATAGTTGAAGATCAGGGAACTTGAGATGGTCTTCAATTCTTTGCCGGCAGCCATGCCTGCGCCCAAAGAGCCTTCCCACAGATTAAAGGATGCAGGCAGCCCGGTGTTCGCCACCTGGCCAATGGGGGTCACGTCAACACTGGTCAGATGATACTGAGCCTTTTTCGCTTCAGAGCCGCGCACATTTACCGTGATACTCTGGGGCGGACCGGGAATATATACGGCATCACTGCGTTTTCCCTTTCTACCGGCTACAGTGGATATTGTCTTATATCTGTCATCAAATTTGTATCCATTCTTCTCGTCCGGTACCCAGTAATGGATCTCAATGGAGTTACCGCTTTCATCACTGTTGTCACTAACCAGCCAGGTCAAAGTCACTTTATACCTGTCCTTGAACGAAGTATCCCGGTCCGTCACGGTCGCAGCATGCGTCCTCAAGGACATGCAGGTTAGAATGATTGCAAAAACAGAGAAAAACAGCACGAGCAGCCTGTCTCTGTTTCGAAGCATGGTTTTACTCATCAACAATACCTCCTTCTGATTTCTGTAGTTTTGTTCCTGTATCCTGCAGTTTTTATGACCGGCAGGATTCTTTTGTCAGTAGACACATTATAACAGAAGATGGGCGATCACAACAGCCCCATTTCAGAATCTGGTCAAAATCATTACAATTGTTACATATTATTGTGTTAATCGTTACATATTGTTACATATAGATGATTCGGTCGCCAAAAGTCGCTTACGGCGAGATCGGGGAAAAGACAAATAGGATGTGCAAGTTATTCCGTGACAGATCCTTACTTCGCATCTTTATAGCTTGTCCCCAGCAGGGAGTAGCCGTCCTTTCCCTTCGCCTTGGTCTGATAGAGATACTGATCTGAGGCCTTATAGAGCGCCTCATAGGTCGGATAGCTTCCATCATTGATGGCGCCTCCGATGCTGACCGTCACGTAGTGGCCGCTCTTTTCATCAACTACAACCTTATGGATCGCCTGATTCAGATGCTCCAGCCGTTTCCTGCTCACTTCATAATCCACCATGCCTGCCGCATAAATGATGAACTCGTCGCCTCCCATCCGCATCACGATGTCAGACTGTTTGAAGGAAGACTGCAGGATCCCCGCAACCTGCTTCAGCACATCATCCCCTTTCTGATGGCCGTAACGGTCATTTACCAGCTTAAAATCATCAATATCAATGATCAGAAACGTCCCGGATTCCTTCTTTTGGATACAGTCACGGATCAACTGTATGCCGCCGGCCCGGTTATAAATCCCGGTCAGCGGGTCATGCTCCGCCACGACCAGGGTAGACTGCCGCATATGGACTGCCCGGATTCTGGCATGGGAATAATAAGAAGAAAACACGCCTGACAGGAATGAGACAGATACAATCCGGATAATATTCGCATTGCGGATGGTCTCCTCCTCAATCCGGAAGTTCAGGAAAAATGCAACAATGCCTGCCGCAAGCACCAGAACCAGGATCCGCCATGGCCTGTCGAGAATCAGGGACGGAAGCAGAACAAGCAGGATCAGAAACAGAAAACCAGATTGCTTTGTTCCCGGCAGATAATCGATAAAAGCAATCAACAGGAGCATGCCCAGGATCACCACTTCCATCTCAGTCGTGATGCCATTTTTCAGATCCGACCAGTTCATAAAGCTGAAGGCCAGGAAAAACAGAAAAACCGCGCCTCCCAGGATCGGCTCAGATCCCGGTTTCCCATAAACTGCCAATTCCAGGAGCATCTGCAACAGGCTGTTCAAAAGCCCGATCAGAAGGAGCAATCGCAACGCCTTTGTATTCTCTGCTACAGCGATATCATGATCCACGTTGATATTCATGTACGCCTTGATACGCTTCCAGGTCTTTTTTATCATGCCTCAATCCCCCGTTCCCGCCCGCTGGGAGCAGCGAAGATCACATACAAAAAGAATAGATATACTTATAACATGAACTATACTGGATTGGGGTGCAGAAATCAACAAAAAACATGCGAAACAGGGCGCGGAACAGGGGACGGTTCTCCGTTTCATTCAGGCATGTATCGAAACAGAGGGAGGTTCTTTATCCCTTCAGTCATGTAACAGAGCCTTTGCCCCATATTTCAACATTAGTATTGGTACTTTTTCCGCAGGACAGATATCATGATTCCACCGACGACGGCTGCCATCAGTTCTGCGAAAACGCTGGAATACCATATGCCGTCTACGCCAAACAGCAGCGGGAACAAGAGCACAGCTCCAAGCTCGAAAACCATCGTCCTCAAAAAGGAGAGCAGTGCCGAGATCTGTCCGTTGTTCAGTGCGGTAAAGAGGCTCGAACTGAAAACAGCGATTCCCGTAAAGAGATATGCGACAGAATAGATCCTGAACGCGTGTACCGTATCCTGCAGCAGCTTTTTCGTACCATGTAGAAACAGGACGGAAAACGGATGGGAAAGTGCTTCAGACAGAGCGAACATGGCAACGGATGTGATCATGAGGATCACCAGGCTCCTTTTTCGCAGGTTTTTCAGTTCTCCGTAATTCCGGGCGCCGTAATGATAGCTGATTACCGGCGCGACCCCATTGGAATATCCGACAAACATGGCGGAAAAGATCAGGCTGACATACATCAGCACGCCATATATGGCAACCCCATCCTCCCCCGCATATTTCAGCAGCTGGACATTGAAGATAATCCCGACAAAGGAAAAAGCGACCTCCGCCATGAATTCCGAAGATCCATTTGTGCAGCATTTCACAAGCGCCCTGCCATCCCATACCGGCTTCACCAGCCTCAGGAGGCTGTTGTTTTTCCGGCTGAAATAAATGAGTGGGAACGCACCTCCCAGGACCTGGCTGAAAGCCGAAGCTGCTGCCGCGCCTGCAAGCCCCCATTGAAAGCCGATGATAAAAAGCGCGTCCAACGCAACATTGCACAGTCCCGCCCATACCGTGACGGCAAGCCCCAGCCCTGGTTTTTCAGCTGTAACATAGAAAAGCTGGAACTCATACACCAGGATCCATGCAGGAAGCGCAAGGATAAAGATCCGCCCGTACAACACGCTGTCTTCGAGCAGTTTCCCCTCCGCGCCCAGCATGGCTGCGATCGGGTTCATAAAGAGAAATCCCAGCACCATCAATAGAAATCCCAGACCGGATGAAACCAGCACAAGCAGGGAAAACAGACGGTTTGCCCGTTCCGGATTTCTTTCCCCAAGCAGCTTTGCAATCAGCGCGCTGCCGCCGGCACCGAACATATAGCCAAAAGTGCCGAGGATATTCAATACAGGCAGAATCAGGTTGACAGCCGCAAATTCCGTCTTGCCTGTAAAATTAGCGACAAAATATCCATCCGCGATGATATACAGCGACGAAAACAGATTCATCACAATGGACGGCAGCGTAAACCGCAGCAACTTTCGGTATGTAAAGCTCTCTGACAAATGGATCCTTGTTTTCATAATTACGCAATAATATAAGTTCTATAGCAAGGAGCGATGAACCGGGATGTGTAAAACGGGGCGAGGGAAACGCGGCGGGCGAGGTGGAACAGGGGACGGTTCTCCGTTTCACATAAGTGAAACGGAGAACCGTCCCCTGTTCCATCTAAGAAGCAGATAGAAAAAGGAGATCATCATCCCCGCATCCGTGAAAAATCCGGACAACGGAAGGGGATTCACCGTAAACTCCATGGCGATATCCAGCACAGCACAGACCAGCGACAGGCTGCTCATGAGCAGATAGATACGATTCCCCCTGCCGCTGGTTTGATCCGGCTGCCTGGTATCCTGAATGCTTTGAAATTCCTGGTTTGATCCGGTGGCCTGGTTGCTTTGACCCTCACATCATCTTACTTGATTCCATCATATTTGATTCATTCCTCTGCTGTCAAGAATGCCACATAGGCATTTCTGGCTTCATAGAGGTCGGATTTGCTGGTCACTTCCAGCGGAGCATGCATATTCAATACCGCGATCCCCGCGTCCACGACGTTCATGCCATACAAAGCACTGATGAAGGCGATGGTGCCGCCTCCGCCGATGTCTACTTTGCCGAGCTCTGCGGTCTGGAAGGCAACATCTGCGTCATCCATGGCGCGCCGCACCCATGCAAAGTATTCCGCGTTCGCGTCGTTGCTCCCGGATTTCCCACGTGAGCCGGTGTATTTATTATACACGATTCCATGCCCGAAATACGCCGCATTCCGCTTCTCATATGCGTCTGCGTATAACGGATCGAAGGCTGCCGATACATCCGAGGACAGCATCCTGGAGGAAGCAAGCGCCCTGCGCAGCGCCAGTTCAGAAAACTGACCGCAACGATCCATCAGCTCCGCAACTGCATTTTCAAAGAAATGACTCTGCGCGCCGGTTGCGCCGACTGATCCGATCTCTTCCTTGTCAGTCAGCAGGCAGCATGTCGTATGCTTCGGATTCTCGACGCGCAGGAATGCGTCCAGTGAGGTAAATGCACAGACTCTGTCATCCTGCCCGTAGCATGCGATCATGCTGCGGTCAATGCCCATGTCGCGCGCTTTGCCTGCAGGCACGATCTCCAGTTCAGCCGAGAGGAAGTCATCCTCCTCCATGCCGTACTTTTCCTTCAGGATTGCCAGGACATTCTTCTTCACCAGCTCCTTTGCTTCCTCAGAACAGGAATCCTTCGCAGAGCCTGCATTCTTCGCGGAACCGACGCCCTTTGCGATACCATCCATATTCACGGACGCTGCCTGGCCATCTTCATCCTTCTTCATCACGATCGGCCTGGAACCGACGAGTACATCCAGGTTTTCACCTGTGATGGCATCACCAAGCTTCTTTGTCATCTGTTCGCTGGACAAATGAATCAGCAGATCCGTCACACAGAATACGGGGTCATTTTCATCCTCACCGATCTGTACATCAACGACGGTTCCGTCCTTCTTCGCAATGACTCCATGGATCGCGAGCGGAACCGTGGTCCACTGGTATTTCTTCACGCCGCCGTAGTAATGTGTGTCCAGAAATGCCATCTCGGTATTCTCATACAGTGGAACCTGTTTCAGGTCCAATCGTGGAGAATCGATGTGAGCACCGAGAATTCTGATTCCCTTCTGAATCGGTTCTGTACCGACGGTAAACAGCGCCATCGTTTTCTTCATCCATACCGCATAGACCTTGTCGCCGGCCTTCAGGCACTCGCCCTTTTCCACGATCTCATCCAGGCTGCGGTACCCTGCCTTTGTAGCACGCTTTACAACCTCGCAGACTGCCTCGCGTTCGGTCTTCACGGTGGTCATGAAGCTTTTGTAATCCTCCGCAAGCGCGTTTAGTTCAGAAAGCTGATCCTCACTGTAGGTTGTCCATCTGTTGTCTTTTCCCATCGAACGTAAAGTCCCCTTTCTTCTTGTGTTTGAGGCCATATCCCCTGTCTATATCCCATGATCTGTGTCTTCCATGATCTATGTTTCCCAT
>CAMORF010000066.1 GCA_946623485.1 uncultured Clostridia bacterium | reverse complement strand
CGGGCGTGGAAAAGCCGATGGAATCAAACAGCTCCAGCATCTCAAGGGCGGGAAGGAGCTGGAATCTTGCGGCGCATGCGCGGAGCAGCTTCGTGTCTTTCCCTAACTCAGACGCAATGTATCCGATGATCATGGTCCGTCCCAGGTCTTTGCGCGTGGTCAGCATCCCTGCGATCTGGAATTCCTCCGGCCAGAAAAAGCCGGTGTCCCCATAGTCCCGGCCTTTCCCCCGCCGGCGGTCTGCCTGCGGGGAACGTTCCTTGCGGGAAGGGCCGGATCCGCTCTCGAGGAAATACTTGTTGCGCACACGCCGGACCAGGTCCCGTTCATGCTCTTCCACAAGCTCCTGGGACACCTTGCGGCGCAGGTACAGGAGTACATTCTCCGCTGTTTTCCGGGTCTGGATCCGCATGCCGCAGACGCCGTTCAACAGGCTCTCATTCTGCAGCTGGTATTCGAATACCAGTCTTGCCATCTCATCGGATTCCAGCCGTGACAGGCTGCACCCTGCCGGCTCATAAGCAAGACGTATGTCCTTGGCGTAATTGATTTTGTCCAGGAGATCCTCCTTCAGCCTCGCTGCCTCCTCATCGAGCCGGGCCAGAATCCTCCTGGGAATCAGTTCCTTCATGTCTTTCCGGGTCAATTCCGGGATTTGTTCTCGCATAGTGTTCCGTCCTGAAATGAAGCAGCGTGCGCGCCGCGTCATTTCCCTTTACAATATTTGCAGCAACAATCGTAGCAAACAGCCGTCTGCTTCACTATGCAGGCGGCCGCATCCATCCCTGTATGATATTGGCTTCATTCCTCGATCAGGTCCGGCACGGCTTCCTTCAGGTAGCTCAGGTCCTGTTCGGTTTCATACTTCAATTCGCTCAGGTCTTTCCCGCTCAGGTTTTCATAGTCGCCTCCGCCGGTGTAGGGTGAGATGGTGTCCGGCCTTACGCCTGAGACCGTGCTCCCGGCCACCAGGCTTTGCATCTCTTCGATTGTCTCGCCTTCCCTGAGCTTCCTGGCGCAGATCAGCAGCCGGGAATCGCTGTAAACATAGCTGCAGGTAGACAGGGTCAGCAGCCTGTCCCCGAATTCCACATCCACCGGGATCTCATAGTAGGATTTTTCCTTCAGGTAGCCGGTGTAATGCGCAAACGAATCGGGTTCGAAATCCCATGCGATCTCAAGAAAATAATTCTCTGCTGTCATGTCTACGTTGACATCTGTGACCGCGTAAGGCACGTAATAGTCAACTCCGGCCAGCGTTTCGAGGGTGATCAGCGGATGCGTCTGAAGGTAACTGACATCCCGGTAATTGTTCAGGCGGCCAAAGACCGCTCCCCCCTTCATGTTATGCCCATGAATGATGATCTGGTCATCCTGGGGGAAGAACCTGCACCTCGCATCGAAAAACGCCGATCCATTGACATCCTCCACTCCGTACGCATTGTGATGCAGATAAAAGTCATTGTCCACGCCCTGGGTGACGTATTCGCGGATCTGGCCTCCCACATTCAGGATCGCAGCCAGATCCTCGCCGCATTCCTCCTGCGCCTGCAGGATGGCCTCGTCTGCCTCAGCGCCCGTCTCGCTCAGGTACCACGCAAGGCGCTCGTTGGAATTCATGCCCACCGTCTGAGCCTGGAGCACATATACCGGATCCACCTCCACAAAATAACCGGGGCCGGCATACGCCCGGGTTCCGGGCAGCAACGCGGCAGCAAAGACACCGGCACAGGTGCAGGCGCATAGAACGGTTTTACATATTGGAAGTTTCATGCTGTCATGTTCCTCCGTGGTCTGAGAACTGAACGGCTTACCCCCTCTCCGCAGCCTGCCTTCTGTGTGTCTGCGCAGTTTGCTTCCGGATCCGGGTTCAGAAAAACATCGTCTGTGCTTTCTTGATATACCGCACGAACAGCACGAGCACGACAAAGAACAGACCGGTGCACCCCAGGTAAACATAGTTGTTTACCGGCTTCACGTAATCCGAGTACAGGCCAAGCGCGCCTGAGGCAAGAGCGCACAGCGCGAACAGCAGCAGCTTCGGCGCTATGTATTTCTTGTATCCCTCAATGTCCTTGCAGCGCTTGAAGCCGCCTGACTGTATGAGGACGCCCTCCTTGATCTGGTTCTTGAACTTCAGCAGGTACCAGGCATACAGCAGGTATAACCCGGCACCGACCATGATAAAGTCCATGATCCCGAACATCTGATTTACATCCATCCGCATCTCCTTCCGCTCTTCGCGCTTATGCTATGAAACCGAATCATGCCCGATCCCCAGCCACCGCATGACTTCCTTCTTCATGTCCGGCACATCCACCACCGTATCGTGAAGGATGGGGGCATTCCGGATCTCCCGGATCGCCCGGGGCATAGCGACACCTGAGAGATCCGCCAGCATGTCAATCAAGGCGTCATCGCTCAGCGCGCCGCCATCCTGCTCCGCCAACTGGGGACGGATTGATGTAACGACGCTCCGCGCAAACTTGTAGGGGCTTGCCGTGGACGCGATGACTGTCTTCTCCTGATCCTCGATCTGACCCAGATATCTGCGGTACACGTTGGACGCGACAGCGGTATGGGGATCCAGGACATACCCGGTATCCTCATAGACCTTGCGGATCTCGTCTGAGGTCATGGCTTCAGACGCGTAATCTCCGTAGAATCCGTATTCCTTCAGGTTGGCACGCATCTCCGGCGTAATCTTATAGGTTCCTGTCTCCGCAAGCTCCTTCATGAAAGCATTGGTCTCATCCGGATTCTGGTCGGTTATTTCATAGACCAACCGCTCCAGGTTGCTGGAAATCAGGATGTCCATGGAGGGAGAGCTTGTCAGGATAAACGCCCGGTTGCGGTCGTACACGCCGGTCTGGAAGAAATCTACCAGAACCTTGTTCTCATTGGAGGCGCACAGCAGGTTCTCGATGGGTAGTCCCATCTTCTTCGCGTAAAACGCGGCCAGGATATTGCCGAAGTTTCCGGTCGGGACGCACACGTTGATGTATCCCCCCGGGCGAACCTCTCCTGCCTTCACCATCTGCCCGTAGGCATAGAAATAGTAAACAATCTGCGGGACAAGACGTCCGATATTGATCGAGTTGGCGCTGGAGAAACGCATCCCCCCTGCAGCCATGCGCTCCGCCAGATCCTCGTCGCCGAAGAGGCGCTTTACTGCTGTCTGGGCATCATCAAAATTCCCATGGATGCCAACCAGATGCACATTTTCCCCGCGCTGCGTCAGCATCTGTTTCTCCTGAACCGCGCTCACGCCGCCCTTGGGGTAGAAGACGATGATCTTCGTGCCCGGCACATCGGCAAATCCTGCCATCGCAGCCTTCCCTGTGTCGCCGGAGGTCGCGGTGAGGATGACGATCTCATCCTTCACGCCCCGCTTCCTGGCCGCCGTCGTCATCAGATGGGGCAGGATCGAGAGCGCCATGTCCTTGAAGGCGATCGTCGTACCGTGGAACAGCTCCAGGTACCATGCGTGATCTGCTTTTTTCAGGCGTGTGATCTCCGGGATGTCGAATTTACTGTCGTACGCGCTGTCAATGCAGTGTTTCAGTTCTTCCTGCGTGAAGTCGGTCAGGAGCATGCCCATGATCTTGAGCGCTACCTGCTGATAGGTCTGCCGGGAGAGCCATTCATATGACTCCGTGAATTCAGGAAACCGCTCCGGCACGAACAGTCCCCCGTC
The DNA here is from genome assembly GCA_946623485.1 of uncultured Clostridia bacterium. Classification (GTDB taxonomy): domain Bacteria; phylum Bacillota; class Clostridia; order Lachnospirales; family Lachnospiraceae; genus Porcincola. Next base: position 5,730 of record CAMORF010000066.1, on the reverse strand, counting down.
CGGCGCAATCCCCTGCAGGATCGCGTCGGATGCGGTCGCCGTAATATGGCGGCTTCTGGTGCTCCGGTAAATGATCTGATTATTCTCCATAGTGATCCCTCCACCTGTCTGGTTCAGGCTGCCTCCGTGGGCAGGGTTCAGGCTGCCTGGCTTACTGCCTTGGTTCGCCCTGGCTGAATGCCCCGATCTGCCCTGGCTGAATGCCCCGATCCGCCCTGGCTGAATGCCCTGGTTCGCCTGGCTAACGCGTCCCCGGCCTGCCGTCCGGCTGACGATCCCCGGCCTGCATGGTTCAGGCAGTCAGGGAATTCGCCATATTGTTCACCGCGGTCAGAAGCGCGTTGATGGACGCGCGGATGATATCGACATCCACACCTGCTCCCCAGTAAAGCTTGTCTGTCTTCGGATTCCGGATCCCGACGTAGGCGATCGCACGCGAGGAGGAAGACTTTTCCAGCGCGTGCTCCTCATAGACTTCCAGGTTGAAGTCCAGCCTGTAGTACTTCATCAAGGCATTCGCCACCGCGTTCAGGCGGCCATTTCCGGAAGCCATGACCTCACGCGACTCTCCCTTGTACTGTGTGGTAACGGTCGCGATGATTCCGTTGTGCTGTTTGAAATGTACCTCCGAGATGCTGTACGGGCGGTTGATGTCTTCGAAACGGTCGATGAACAGTTCGAAGATCTGATCCGGCGTAAGCTCCTTGTGTTCGTGGTCGGACTCTGCCTTGACCGCGTAGCTGACGGCTTCCCGCATGAGCTTCGGAAGGCGCAGCCCGAAATTGTGCTCGAGGACAAATGCGACACCGCCCTTGCCGGACTGGCTGTTGATGCGGATGACGTCTCCATCATAGTTGCGTCCGATGTCGGTCGGGTCGATCGGGATGTAAGGAACCGTCCAGGTCTTCAGGCCCCGTTCCTCGCGGTACTTCATGCCCTTTGCAATCGCATCCTGGTGCGATCCTGAGAACGCAGCAAATACAAGTGCGCCGCCGTACGGGCTTCTCGGATCGAGTTCCATGCGGGTATATTCTTCGTACTTGCCCACGATGTCGAGCATGTCATTAAAGTTCAGCTTCGGGTCAACGCCCTGGCTGTACATGTTCAGGGCAAGTGTTACCACATCCACGTTCCCCGTGCGCTCCCCGTTCCCGAAGATCGTCCCTTCGATCCGGTCCGCGCCGGCCAGGATGCCCATCTCCGCGTCCGCAACGCCGGTTCCCCGGTCGTTGTGGGGGTGGAGGGACAAAACGACGTTCTCGCGGTACTTCAGATTGTCCGACAGATATTCAATCTGGTTTGCGTAAATGTGCGGCATGGAGAGCTGCACCGTGGACGGAAGGTTGATGATTGCCTTGCGGTCGGCAGTCGGCTGCCATACATCGAGCACGGCGTTGCAGACCTCAAGCGCGTATTCCGGTTCAGTCCCGGTAAAGGATTCCGGGCTGTACTCAAAGCGGTACTTTTCTCCCGCCTCCTCGGTCAGCTGCTTCAGAAGCTTTGCGCCGTCCACCGCAATCTGTTTGATCTGTTCCTTGTCCATGTGGAAGACCTGCTCCCGCTGGGCAAGGGAGGTGGAGTTGTACACGTGGACGATTGCGTTCTTACATCCCTTCAGCGCTTCAAAGGTTCTGCGGATGATGTGCTCGCGTGCCTGCGTCAGAACCTGCAGCGTTACGTCGTCAGGAACCATATCCCGCTCGATCAGTGCGCGGAGGAATTCAAATTCTGTCTCGGATGCCGCGGGGAATCCGACCTCAATCTCCTTGAATCCGATCTTCACCAGAAGCTGGAAAAACTTCAGTTTCGTATCCAGGTCCATCGGCACGACGAGTGCCTGGTTGCCGTCCCGAAGGTCAACGGAGCACCAGATCGGTGCTTTGTCAACGGAATCCTTCTTCGCCCAGCCCATCTTCGCGACCGGCGGGTTGAAGAACTGCTTCTGGTATTTGGTATGGTCCATCATAGCTTAGGGGTACCTCCGTATTGCTTATTGCTGTATTGCCTTATTGCTGTATTGCTTATGATTGCTGTATCGCCTTATTGCTGTATTGCTTATGATTGCTGTATTACCTGATTATTTTCTGTGGTACAAGACCGATTATCTTGTTTTTCAGCCGCCGTGTCAACCGTCACGGACTATGTCAGGATCTGTTCAAAATCACTTATGATGTTGTAACTCTTACCGGTTCGCGAGCTCCTGGGCGATATCATCCCATGTGATGCCGCGCTCTGACATCAGCACCATCATATGGTAGAGGAAATCCGCCATCTCATACTTGACCTCCTCCGGGTTCGGGTTCTTGGCCGCGATAATAATCTCGGCAGCCTCTTCCCCGCATTTTTTCAGGATCTTGTCGATGCCTTTTTCAAAGAGGTAGTTCGTGTAGGAGCCTTCCTTCGGATTCACCCTGCGGTCTTCGATGGTTGCGGAAACCTCCTCGAATATCTTCATGGGATTGCGCTGCGGAGCGTCCTTTTTGAGTACAGTCCGGTAGAAGCAGCTGCGGTTTCCCGTGTGGCAGGCAGCGCCGATCTGGGCAACCCTGGCAAGGAGCGTGTCATTGTCGCAGTCGATACGCAGCTCCTTCAGATATTGGAAATGCCCGCTCGTCAGTCCTTTCACCCACAGCTCATTCCGGGATCTGGACCAGTAAGTCATGACGCCGGTCCGGATGGTCTGCTCATAAGCGTCCCGGTTCATGTAGGCAACCATCAGCACTTCTTCGTTCCGATCGTCCTGCACCACAACCGGGATCAGTCCATTTTCACCGGGATTCAGATCCTCCCAGGAATAGGCGCTTTCGAACAGGCAAACCTGCATGCCATCCTGTCTCAGGAGCGCCTTGATTCCCATCAGGTCTGCTTCCGTGTCCTGGGAAAATGCGCCTCCGATGCCTTCGATGCAGCTTTCTTTGAGCATCTGCCGCTGCACCGGATCCGTGAGGTTTGCGGATGCGCACACTGCGCTCACGGAAAGTCCCAGGCTTTCAGGATCTTCTTTTGCTGCAGCACGTTGTGCTTCATCCAGGTTCCGCGCGAGGATCAGCAGATCCTGCGCGTACTGCCCGATCAGCGCATGCTGCTCCTTCGGCAGTGCTTCCAGCTCCTGCGCGGTGGCGCACACCGCGATCTTCTCCCGGCCGAACCGTTTTGAGACCTCTTCCAGCATCTCAAGATTCGATGGCCTGGCGGCATTCAGGATGGCTTTCCTGCATCCTGCGTACAGGATCTTTTTCACGTCTTCCGGGCGCTTTACGTTGCCCGCGCCCCACATGGGCACATCGGACAGGCGCGCCATCCTGCGCATCAGCGTCAGGGAGACATCATGGGTTTCATCGGAATCTGACTGATCGAATATGATCAATCTGTCAGCGCCTCTATTGGAATAACCCTCCGCAAGCGCCACCGCGTCTGCGTCTCCATATGGAGCTGCATCGCTCAGTGAGACGACAGCCTTCCCGCCGTTCAGATAGACCGGCGCGATCAGTTTTCGAAGCATCTTCTCTGGGTTCCTTTCTTTACTGGATTCCGTTCATTCAGATGACGCCCTTGGTTGACAGGACATCCGTGATGCGCGGATCAAACTGCGTGGCCATGTCAAGGGCTTTCCCGAAGGCCTTGAACATCGCTTCACACATGTGATGGTCATTGCCCGGGGTCAGGACCTTCAGGTGCAGGTTCATCATGGCACCGTAGCTGACCGCGTAAAAGAATTCCTTCACCATCTGCGTGGACATCCCGCCCATCTTCTCACCCTGGAACGCAGCATCATAGGAAAAATACGGGCGTCCGCACAGATCCAGGGCGCAGAGTACCAGGGCTTCATCCATCGGGAGGATCCTGCTGCCGTAGCGGGCGATCCCTTTTTTGTCGCCGACAGCCTTCGCGATTGCCTGTCCAAGCACGATGCCGGTATCTTCAATCGTATGATGGTCATCTACCTGCAGGTCGCCATCACATTTGACCGAAAGATCAAACAGGCCGTGCCTGGCAAACCCGTCCAGCATGTGGTCAAAAAAACCGACCCCGGTGTCAAGCTGCGTGATCCCGGACCCGTCCAGGTTCAGCTGGATCTCTATGCTCGTCTCGGAAGTGTAGCGCTCCATCTCTGCTATCCTTGCCATGTTTCTCCTCCTGCAGTTTCGGTTCTGTCACATTCGGATTGAATACGCGGATCTGCCACGAATGGCAGGTTAGGATCTGTTCAGTAGTTCCAAAAAAGCTTTGCGCAATTGGGATAGCTGTGTCATGCGCCCTCGAACCGGACCGCCACGGAGTTGGCATGGGCGGTCAGTTCCTCCGCCCTGGCGAAGGCTTCGATGTCTTCATGGACGTTCCGCAGGGCTTCCTCGGAATAATAGATCACACTGGATTTCTTGACAAAATCATCGACACCCAGCGGGCTGAAGAACCTTGCCGTCCCGTTCGTCGGCAGGATGTGGTTTGGCCCTGCAAAATAATCGCCAAGGGGTTCGCTGGAATATTGTCCCAGGAACATCGCTCCTGCGTTATGCACCCTTGTCATTGTATCGAATGGATTCGATGTGACAATCTCCAGGTGTTCCGGGGCAATCTGGTCAACCGTCTCGATCCCTTCCGCAAGGGAATCCACAAGCAGGATATATCCGTACTGGTCCAATGACTTGCTGATGATGTCTGCCCTGCTGAGCGTCTTCAGGAATTCATTGATCTCCCTCGATACATCCCGTGCCAGTTTTTCGGAGGTTGTCACAAGGATTGCCGAAGCGAGCTCATCATGCTCTGCCTGGCTGAGCAGGTCTGCCGCAACGTAACGCGCGTTGGCTGTCTCATCCGCCAGCACGGTGATCTCGCTGGGGCCCGCGATGGAATCGATGCCGACAAATCCGTAAACCGCCTTCTTGGCCAAGGCGACAAAGATGTTGCCGGGGCCGACGATCTTGTCCACCTTCGGGATCGACTCGGTTCCGTGCGCCATGGCCGCGATAGCCTGAGCGCCTCCTACCTTGAAGATCATGTCCACACCGGCTTCCCGGGCCGCAACCAGGGTATTCGGGCTTACCTTCCCGTCGCGGCATGGCGTAGTCATGATAATCTGCTTCACGCCTGCCACCTTCGCGGGAAGTACGTTCATGAGCACGGAGGAGGGATAAACCGCCTTGCCGCCGGGAACATATACGCCAACCCTGGAAAGCGGGCTGATCTTCTGCCCAAGCAGGATCCCGTTTTCTTCGGAATCAAACCAGGAGTAACGCTTCTGCTTCTCATGGTATGCCCGGATATTGACCAGGGCCTTGCGGATCACATCGATCAGCTTCGGATCCACCTCCCGGTATGCCGCATCCATTTCTTCCCGGGTAACCCGCACCGTATCCTTCGTCAGGGCAATGTGGTCGAACTGCTGCGTATACGCAAACAGCGCCTCGTCCTTCCTCGCGCGCACATGTTCCACGATCTCAGCCACCGTATCCTCATATGCGGTATACTGGTTCGGGCTTCGTTTCAGGAGTGTGGAAAGAAGATCCTTCCTGGTTTCCTCGGTCAGTTGAATGATTCTCATAATTCTGTTCTCACAATCTTACGTATTATTTGTGCATGTCACTCATACCCGGTCACATACCCGGTCATAATTCTGACCGCCGCATCCTCCGGCTTCCTGCCCTATTTCTCCTGCAGCGCAGCGTTCATATCGCTCAGCAGCTTTGTGATACGCTCATTTTCCATGCGCATGCTGACAGGATTGACCAC
>CAMORF010000065.1 GCA_946623485.1 uncultured Clostridia bacterium | reverse complement strand
GGAATTCTGGCGCAGATGGCATATTTCCCTCGGCACCTGGTTCCGGGACTATGTGTACATCCCCCTTGGCGGAAGCAGGGCCGGAACCTTCGGGCTGATCCGCAGTACCATGGCAGTGTGGCTTCTGACGGGAATCTGGCATGGGGCTGACTGGAATTTCTGCATCTGGGGAATCTATTATGGCGTCATTCTCCTTCTGGAGAAGCTGGTCTATGGGAAGGGGCTTCGCCGCCTGCCGGCTGTGGTGCAGCACATATACTGCATGCTCGTGGTGATGGTCGGCTGGTTCATTTTCTCCTACAACGAGATTACCGGCGGCATGGGATACCTTGCCGCGATGTTTGGAGGCGGCGGCAGGCTTCTGAACAACGGGTCTGTTTACCTGCTGTACTCCAATGCGGTGCTGCTGATTGTGCTGATTCTGGGCAGCACCAGCTTTCCGGCGCGTCTGTCCGCCAGAATTTTGGGCAGGCTGCGGCACGCGGGCAGCCTGCCCCTTGTCCTCCGGAGCGCTTTCGTGGTCGCGGTATTTCTGGCAAGCACTGCCTATCTGGTCAGTGCGTCCTACAATCCATTTTTGTATTTCAGGTTCTGATCATGAGAAAACATCATTCTGTTTATCTGAATACGGTTTTCCTGCTTCTGATTTTCGGCTTTACGGCAGCGAACATTCTCCGGCCGCAGCGGGAAAGAAGCGAGACGGAGAACCGGACTCTTACGAAGCGGCCGGCATTGACCTGGGACAGTCTGATCTCGGGAACGTTCGCGAAGGAGTATGAGAGTTATCTCTCAGACCAGTTTATCCTGCGGGATGACTGGATCACCCTGAAGACGGGGCTCGAACGGGCAGCACTGAAGCAGGAGACCAATGACGTATATTTTGCCGCAGACGGATATCTGATTGAGGCGCATACAGGGGCATTTACCGGGGATACCGCGCAGCAGAACCTGGTAAGGCTGGGTTCTTTTTTCCAGACCCTGGCACAGACTTACACACCGGAACACCTGACCTGTATGATCGTGCCGAATGCGGTTGATATTCTGCGGGATCATCTTCCTGCCTTCGCCGATCCTTACGATCAGGAAGCGTACCTTGCCAAGGTGAAAGATGTCCTTCCGGACGGTGTCTGGTTTGATGCTTCCGCAGTGTTGAGGCAGGCTCATGAAACGGATGGGCAGAAGCAGCTTTACTACCGGACGGATCATCACTGGACCACAGAAGCGGCCTTTGATGTCTTTGCCTCGTGGCTTGCGGCAAAAGGGATCGGATCGACAAACAGCGATCAGTTTGTCATATCGAAAGTGACAGATTCGTTTGAGGGAACCATTGCTTCAAAGCTTGGGATCTCGGGCAGGGCGGATTCGATCCAGCGCTGGGATCCGTTGGCAGCGTATGATTATTATCTGATTTACAATCAGTCGGATGACCTGCGGAATACGATGTATCAGAAGTCATTTCTTGATACGAAAGATAAGTACGCTTATTTCTATGGCGGCAATTATGGGCTGATTGAGACAAAGATGCCCCAGGCGCAGACCGGGAGAAGGCTTCTGCTCATCAAAGACTCCTATGCGCATTGCTTCGCGCCCTTTACGTGCGGGTACTTTGACGAGGTCGATCTGCTTGATCCGAGGTATTATAATGCAAGCATTCAGGATCTGATGGCTTCCAAGTCGTATACAGACATCCTGCTGCTGTTCAACGCGGCAGGCTTTGCGGAGGAGACGGCGATCGCCCGTCTGCTTGTATAGGGAAAGGAGGATGTGATGAGCCTTGCAGACCACATCTTTATCGATATGTGCAACGATATCCTGGAAAACGGAACCAGCACGGAGGGACAGAAGGTAAGGCCGCACTGGCCGGATCTTACGCCCGCATATACCATCAAGCGCTTTGGGATATGCAACCGCTATGATCTCAGGAAGGAATTCCCGGCACTGACGCTGCGCAAGACTGCCCTGAAGAGCGCAATGGATGAGATCCTGTGGATCTGGCAGCGGAAATCCAACAACATCCATGACCTCAAGCCGCATATCTGGGATGAATGGGCGGATGAGGACGGCAGCATCGGGAAGGCGTACGGTTACCAGATGGGGGTAAAGCACGTTTACAAGGAAGGGCTGTTTGACCAGGTAGACCGGGTATTGTACGACCTGAAGAACAATCCTTACAGCCGGCGTATCATGACCAACCTGTATGTGCACCAGGATCTCCATGAGATGAACCTGTATCCCTGTGCCTACAGCATGACCTTTAATGTGACCCGGGAGAAATATGATCCGGCGCCCGGCAGCCCGGCCGCCCTGGGCAGAAAGCCGGAAACGGATGAATCCGGGACGTGCCTTGTTTTGAATGCGGTGCTGAACCAGCGGTCCAATGATGTCCTGACTGCCAACAACTGGAACGTGGCACAGTATGCGATCCTGCTGATGATGATGGCGCAGGTGAGCGGCATGATGCCGGGGGAACTGGTGCATATGATCGCGGACGCGCACATCTATGACCGCCATGTCCCGCTGATCCGGGAACTGATCTCCCGGAAACCGCTGAAGGCGCCCAGGGTCTGGCTGGATCCGGATGTCACGGACTTTTATGCCTTTACGACAGATCACCTTCATTATGAAAACTATGAAACCCATGAGCAGATCCGGAACATTCCGGTTGCGATATGAAGAGGTGTTTGGAAATGAAACTGATTGCAGCTGCCGATGCAAGGTGGGGGATCGGCAAAGACGGGAAACTTCTGGTATCGATCCCCGCAGATATGAAATATTTTCAGTCAGTCACATCCGGGCACACGGTGATCATGGGAAGGAAAACCCTGGAAAGCTTCCCCGGAAAAAAGCCGTTGAAGAACAGGAGGAATATTGTCCTGACTACCCGGAAGGACCTGAAGATGGATGGGGTTGAGATTGCTTCCGGGGTGGAGGAGGCTCTGCGCATGGTCAGCGGATCAGACCCGGATGAGGTTTTCTGCATCGGAGGAGCCCAGATCTACAGGCTTTTTCTGCCGTACTGTGATACGGCGCTGATCACCCGGATTGACCATGTTTACGACGCGGACGCATTTTTACCGGATCTGGACCAGGCGCCTGAATGGGTAAAAACCGGGGAGAGTGATGAACAGGTCTTTTTTCACCTGACATACCACTTCTGCACCTACAAAAGACGCAGTTCCTGAACGGATTATTGTGCTGATCCGGCTGTTTTACCGGAGCTGACAGCCGGATCGGCGATGTCTTCAGGCAATAATCCTTGACAGACTTCAGCCTTTTCCCATATAGTTGTGAAAGTGTCAATAATATCGATATGAAGGAGTAACCGTCGTGATTTATACAGTTACGTTCAGCCCAACGCTTGACTATGTCGTAAGTGTTGATCATTTCCGTTCAGGGATCATTAACCGGACAACATCGGAGCATGTGTACCCGGGGGGCAAAGGGGTCAATGTATCCATCGCGCTGAAGAATTTTGGATATGAGAATACGGCACTCGGGTTTACCGCCGGCTTTACCGGAGCCGAGATCAAGCGTCTTCTTCATGGGATCGGGGTACAGAATAACTTTATCGATGTGGAACAGGGGATGAGCCGTGTCAATATGAAGATTGTTTCCGATTCGGAAACCGCCATCAACGGGCAGGGACCGCAGATCACGGATGAAGACATCGGGACGCTTTACGCAAGGCTTCGCTGCCTGGTGGATGACGACTATCTGGTCCTGGCGGGACACATTCCGGATTTTCTTCCACCGACGATGTACGAGCAGGTGCTGCAATTCTTAAACGGCAGAAACCTGAACGTGGTGGTGGATGCGGAGAAGGAATTATTGACAGGGACACTGAAGTACCATCCCTGGCTGATCAAGCCGAACCGGGACGAGCTCGGCGATATCTTCGGCGTGAAGATCGAAAGCCGTGCCCAGGCGCTGCCGTATGCAAGAAAACTGCAGGAGATGGGCGCGAGGAATGTGCTTGTGAGCATGGGCGGAGACGGCGCCGTGCTTTTGACCGAGGATGGCACTGTATACAGCTCGGATGCCCTGAAGGGGAATGTTGTGAGCACTGTCGGGGCCGGAGATTCCATGGTTGCCGGCTTTATTGCAGGATATCTTGGATCGGACGGGGACTACGAGAATGCCTTCCGCCAGGGAATGTGCGCGGGCGCGGCGAGTTCCTTCAGTCTGGTGATTCCAGATGCGCGCCAGGTCGCCTATATGATGCGGACCTCCCGGTTTGAGATTACGAAGATTCCGGCAGGACAAGACTGACGATGGGATGCGGAGACGAACCAGTGCCTTAAGCCTGCAAAGGAAGATGGCGAGAACCCTGCCTTTGTCGGGGGCGATGGACGATATGAAGTCAATGCTTCACGCCGGATGAATCTGAGAAAATCGAACTGAGATAAAAAGAGGAAGCGTTTTCCTGAGACGGAAACGCTTCCTCTTTTGCTGAATCAGTTTTGTTGAATCAGCATTTTTCAGTTTTGTCGAATCGGTCTTTTTACAATGTTGCTGAATCAGTCTTTTACAAATTCCTGCCTGTAGGGGGAGAAGATATCCAGAAGCTTTCCCGCTTCCAGACAGACACAGCCGTGCTCAACGCCGTTTGTCTTCAGCAGGGTATCGCCTGCCCGTACGATCTTCTTTACGCCATCGATCGTGAATTCGAATTCTCCGCTCAGAATATAGGTGATCTGGGTATGCGGATGGTGATGGAGCGCTCCGACAGCCCCCTTTTCAAATGTATTCTCGACCGCCATCAGGTCATCGGAATAAGCGAGCACCCTGCGTGTTACGCCGCCGCCCATATCTTCTGGCGTTACCTTGTCATAAAACACCCATCTGTCATTTTTCATCTTGATATCCTCCTGATTCTGTTTCCATTTCATTATGGGTAACGATTCACCACACCCATCGCTCAGAGCGCAGAGCGCTCTGAGTTGAAGGCGGCCAGAGGCGCGAAGCGCCTTGACCGCCCCCTCCAGGCTGTCAGAATCCGCCCGACTAGCAAGCTTGTCGGACAGAATTTTGACAGTCTGGAGGGGGTGCTGAACAGTTACAATTATGGCTGCTTTCCGATGTAGGCAAGGATTCCTCCGTCTACATAAAGGATATGGCCGTTGACAAAATTCGAGGCGTCAGAAGCCAGGAATACCGCGGGCCCCATCAGGTCGCCGGGTTCTCCCCAGCGTGCTGCCGGTGTCTTGGCGATGATAAAGCTGTCAAAGGGATGACGGCTTCCGTCTGGCTGCTTTTCCCGCAGCGGCGCTGTCTGGGGCGTAGCGATGTACCCTGGCCCGATGCCATTACACTGGATGTTATATGCTCCATATTCCGAGGCGATGTTGCGGGTAAGCATCTTCAGGCCGCCTTTTGCGGACGCGTAGGCGGAGACCGTTTCACGGCCGAGCTCGCTCATCATGGAGCAGATATTGATGATCTTGCCGTGTCCCTTGGCGATCATACCCGGGATGACTGCCTTTGACACGATAAACGGCGCGTTGAGATCGATGTCGATGACCTGGCGGAAGTCTTCCGCGCTCATCTCGGTCATGGGAATGCGCTTGATGATCCCGGCATTGTTGACAAGGATGTCAATCACGCCAAGGTCAGCATTGATATCTGAGACCATGTCGGTGACCTGCTTTTCGTCTGTCACATCACACAGGTATCCCTTTGCTTCAATTCCGAGCTTTCCATATTCTGCGAGGGCTTTGTCCATGTGCTCGCGGGACCTGCAGTTAAACGCGATCCTGGCGCCGGCTTCAGCAAGGGCAGTGGCTATGGCAAAACCGATTCCGTAGGCAGCCCCCGTCACAAGGGCGACCTTGCCTTCCAGCGAAAACAGATTGCTGACATCATTCATAATCAAACTCCTTTTCGTGAATCATGTATGGTTTCTGTCACCGGGTATCATTATAGATTCGGCGCACTGGCTCTGTCAAAAGGAGAAGAGGAGAGTTGAACCGTCATTTTACACAAAAAAATAAATCACAATTTGGACATATTTCCGATAGACACTCGTTTGGCAAAATGCTAAAATTCCGAATAGATAAACGTTTACCGATCTGGCAGAATTACGAAAGAAAGCGTTGATTTACGAAAGGAAAACGTTTAGCGCGGGAACAATATCTTTTTATACAAATCAAGGAGGAAGCGTAACATGATGAAGAAGTTTATGGCAGTTATGCTCGCCGGAGCGATGGCGGCATCCATGGGCACCATGGCATTTGCAGATGAGACGGAAGCGGCTGATTATGTTGTCAATGAAGCAGCGGCAGCAGATCCGGCGGTCACCCTGGTTATGGCAGAGGTCAACCCGCTTGATACCACAGTCGGCATGACCGACAGCAAGTTCAAGGAAGCAGTCGAAGCGATGAGCGGCGGCTCCATCACCATTGACCTTCAGGACAGCGGCGTTCTCGGCGACGAAGCAACGGTTCTTGACACCATGATTGGCGGCGCGGGCACGATCGATATCTCCCGTATCAGTGCATTTGCGCTTTCCGGTTATGGCTGCTCGAAGGCGACGCTTCTGTCCCTTCCGTTCGTATGGGAGAGCCGTGATCACTGGTGGAACTTCGTTCACAGCGATCTTGCGGAGGAATTTCTGAATGAACCGCAGGACAACGGACTTCCGCTGAGGGGAATCTACTATGGTGAAGAAGGCTTCCGTGATTTCTTCTTCAAGAACGAGGTTGCAGGTCTTGAGGATCTGAAGGGACTGAAGATCCGTGTCTCCAATGACCCGATCATGACCGGCCTTGTAGAGGCGTTTGGCGCTAACCCGGCGAATGTTGCGTTTACCGAGCTGTATTCCAGCCTGAGCTCCGGTGTCTGCGATGCGGCAGAGCAGCCGGTTGCGAACTATAAGTCCAACTCCTTCCAGGAAGTTGCTCCGTATCTGCTTCTTGATGAGCACACCCTTGGCGCGATCCAGGTTGTTGTTGCTGACACAGGCTGGGCGAAGCTGACCGAGAACCAGCAGCAGGTTCTGTATGATGCAGGCGAGATCGTTGAGGAATATTGCGAATCCCTGTCCGCTGCGAACGAAGAGAAGGTTCTGGAAGAGCTGAAAGAAGAAGGCACGACTGTCATCGAGGTCGAAGACAAGAGTGAATGGCAGGAAGCAGCAATGAATGCTCCTGCAATCCAGAGCGCTATTGAAGCTCAGCAGGATCTGTATGATCAGATCGAAGCCCTGGCGGACTGATTCACCTGATTCCTGATCAATGGAACGGATCAAAGTGAATAGATGATTCTGACAGATTGACTATGGGTCGGCTTCCGCGGCAGTTGCCCGGAAGCCGATTTTTATGAGATTACATCTGTGCTGTCGATCCTGGAATCAGATATGGTTGTGTTTGGAATATGAGAAGAACTATTCAGCGTCCCTGCTGCCTGAATGTAAGGTGCAACAGGGCTGAATAGATACACATGAGGTAGAAGAGTATGCCGAAGATCTTTTTAACATTAAGAAAAATCCGGCCGGTATATGATGTTCTGTCCTGGGTGCTGCTGTTGATCTGCAAGCTGTTCCTGATCGCGGACATTATCCTGACCAGCCTGGCGGTTCTCACCAGGTATGTATCCTTTATCCGGTTCGGCTCCTGGACAGAAGAGATGGTCCTGACCTGTATGGCCTACATGGCGGTTCTTTCCGCAGCGCTGGCAATCCGTAAGAAAGGTCATATCCGCATGACGGCGTTTGACCGTTATCTTCCGGAGAAAGTCTTGAAAACGCTGGATGTTATTGCTGACGTATCCGTGCTGATCCTTGGAGTTGTCATGCTGGTATACGGCTGGAAGTTCGCAACTACGCTGGGCTCCATGGGAACCTATATTTCGATCCCGACGCTTTCGAAGTTCTGGCAGTACTTCCCGATCCCGCTGGCCGGGTTCTTTATGATCGTGTTTGAACTGGAGTGCATCGTGGAAGATTTTGAAGCCTTCTGGAAGAAGGGATATGGAGAGGAGGCGAAGGAATAATGGCAGTCAATACAACTGCAATTCTGATCCTGCTGCTTGGATTTCTGATCATGGTCATACTGAGATTCCCGATCGCGTACGCGGTTGCGATCTCATCGATCCTGACAATCGTATATCAGGCCGTGTCTGCGGGACAGCCTGTGAACCTGAATGTTCTTTCCCAGCAGATGGTTAAGGGAATCTGGTCCTTCTCTTTGATGGCAGTGCCTTTCTTCATTACCATGGGTATCCTGATGGGATCAGGCGGAATCTCCGAGAAACTGATTGACCTTGCGGATGCATTTGTCGGCTGGATGAGAGGCGGCATGGCAATGGTCAACATCGTTGCCTCCTATTTCTTCGGCGGAATCTCCGGGTCTGCATCTGCGGACACTGCTTCCCTCGGAACGATCCTGATCCCGATGATGACGGATCAGGGATATGACACTGATTTCTCCACTGCTGTTACGATCACTTCCTCCTGTGAGGGACTGCTTGTTCCGCCGTCCCACAACATGGTAATCTACGCGACGGCCGCCGGCGGGGTTTCCATCGGACGTCTGTTCATGGCCGGATACATCCCCGGCGCGATTCTTGCGATTGCCCTGATGATCGGATCTTATATTATCGCTGTGAAGCGCAACTACCCGAAGGGGAGAGGCTTCAGCCTGAAGCATGTGGGCAAGTCCCTTCTGTCTTCCATCTGGGCGCTGCTCGCGATCCTGATCGTTGTCGTCGGCGTTGTCGCCGGTGTCTTCACCGCGACGGAATCATCTGCGATTGCGGTCATCTATTCTCTGATCGTATCGGTTTATGTATACAAGGGCCTGACCTGGAAGGGTGTGTGGAAGGCTCTGGACCAGTGCATTGACACTTTGTCCATCGTTCTGATCCTGATTTCCACTTCGAGCCTGTTCGGTAACTGCCTGACACTGCTGCATGTTCCGGATCTGTGCGCGAACGCGATTACCGGACTTACAAGCAACCGTATCATTATCGCGCTGATCCTGAATGTGATTCTGCTGTTCCTGGGCATGATCATGGACATGAGCCCGATCATCCTGATTACGACTCCGATTCTTCTTCCGATCGCGACATCGATCGGGATCGACCCGGTTCAGTTCGGTATCATGATGGTCCTCAACTGCGGCATCGGCCTTCTGACCCCGCCGGTCGGCGCTGTTCTGTTCATCGGTTCCGCAATCGCGAACAAGACGGACAAGAACTGCCGCATGGAGAATGTCGTCAAGGCGACGCTTCCTTTCTACTTATGCATGATCATCGCATTGCTGCTGATTACGTTCGTGCCGTGGTTCACCATGGTGCTTCCGAACGCGCTGATGCCAGCCTGAATTCGGCATGAGGTGTCACCGGCTTCATGCCGGTGACGGAGTCCTGGTGCCACAATTCGGCATGATTCGGCATGAGGTGTCACCGGCTTATGCCGGTGACGGAGTCC
>CAMORF010000064.1 GCA_946623485.1 uncultured Clostridia bacterium | reverse complement strand
CGTCTTTTCCGGATCCGCTGAAGCGCGGACAAAGACCGCCCGGGCAAGAACCCCCTGTGTGTTTTCCAGTCCTTCAAAGATCCGCCCGTCATAGACATTCATGTAAGCGAAATCCGTCCGTCCTGTCAGCTCCCGGACTGTCAGCTCCAGGGCTCCCTGAAAGAGCGTCAGGATGGAGATGCCCATCCTCTTCAGAAACTGATCCAGTTCCTCCTTCCCAGTCTCCTTCAGCAGCTTTCTGGTGACGCGGAGGTCACTGTCAGGCGCACCTTTGAAAAGATCCAGTCCCTGATCCAGCCCCTGATAATACGCATCATAGAAATCCCATGCCTTCCTGAAAAAGGGCGTCTGCCTGACACTCTGCTCATAACAGGCGAGGTCAAAGATCGAGAATTCCTCCGCGGGTCCCTTTGCGCCCTTCATCTTCGCGGAAACGGTATCCATAAACAGCTTCAACCCTGTTCCGTCATAGATAATATGGCAAAGGTCGAGGAAAAGGAACTTTCTGTCACCCTGACGGATAATGGCCGCGTCAAACAGAGGAGCGTCCTTCTTTGGGTCTCCGGTGAAGTCTCTCTTTTGCGAAAGATGATCCCGGCGGAAGGATCGGAAATCCTCCTCAGAGAAGGAAATGTCCCGGACCCGGAAGGATGGATCGATCTCCATCCATTTCTCTTTTATATTGATCCGTGTCCTGTAAACGGGAAATTCCTCGACAGTCTGTTCGATGGCCTTCTTCAGAATCTCCGTATCCACGTCACTATCCAGTTCAAAGTAAAGAATCATGTCATAAAGATTCATGTTCTTCCCAAGCCAGGCGCAGACATCATACTGATAGTGCTGGGCCAGGGAAATCGGATAGTGCTGCATCTTCCCGGCATGGGCTGTAAGCTTCGGACGAGGATCCTGCTCCGCAAGAAGCACGGCAATTTTCGCCGGTGTCTTTCCCCGCAAAATGAGCTGAGGCGTCACCCCTTCGACCTTGCAGTTTTCTGCCAGCAGAACCGCATTGATAGAGTTTCCGCCAAGCTCCAGAAAGTTGTCATTCCTGCCGATCCTGGGCAGGCGGAGAAGCTTTTCCATGGCCTCGGCCACTGCCATTTCAACAGGTCCCTCTGGCTTTTCATAACTCGTCAGCTGCTCTGAAAGGTCGGGACACCGGATCGCCTTCCTGTCCGTCTTCTGATTGGCATTGAGTGGAAATCTCTCCATCCGGACCAGGACAGAAGGAATCATATAATGGGGAAGCTTCTGAGCCAGCGTCTCCCGGATCGTTTCCTTTTCCACAGGTGCGGAAGCGGTATAAAAGCCACACAGAAGCATGGATCCATCCTCCTGCTCAAAGGCCTTCGCGATCGCGTCGTCAACTCCTGGAACCTCCTTCATCACACTCTCAATTTCTCCCGGCTCCACACGCTGTCCGTGGATTTTCATCATCCAGTCGGCCCGGTTTACATAGAGAAGATTGCCGTCAGGCAGCAGCCGGCCGATATCTCCTGTATAGATCGATATCCGTCCGTCCTTCTCCCGGTGAAAGGTTTTTGCGGTTTCCTCCGGAAGATTGTTATATTCATAGGGGAAGGTTCCGGTCGGGACAATGATTCCTTCTTCACCCGGAGCAACTTCATTGCCGTCTTCATCAAGAAGGCGGATCGTCACATCGCCCTGCGGCATGCCGACAGGTGTATTCTCGTATTTGCGGTCGATCAAAAAGGCACAGTAGGGACACAGGGTTTCCGTCATGCCGATCAAATTCATGATCCTGAAATCAGGTGAATAAATCCCGGAAACCTTTTCACTGGCCGTAAAGACCAGCTTCAGATCTTTGTCCCGGTTTTTGTACAGCTTCAGCATTCTGGGCGGCATAAACGCTGCTGTAATGCCTGCCCTCTCATAGTACTCCTCCAGCTTTTCAACATCCTTACGTATCTCATCGGAAAGCATGTGGACATGGCCTCCCCGCAGGAAGGGACGGTAATAGTCCTCAAAACAGGCCGAGAACGTCAGCGTGGCCATTGCGCCATAGATGTAGGGCTTCACTTCCTGATATATGCTCTCCTTGCGCCTCTGTATCCCTGCCACGACCGCCCGGTCACGGTAGATGACACCCTTAGGTTTTCCGGTAGAACCGGAGGTGTACAATATAAACTCCTTCGTGTCCTCAGGAAAGTCGCCCCAGGGAATGCTTTCAGCTTCCTTTCCTTCCGGAAGCTCACTGAAAAAATCCTTCCCGATGATGAGTCTGACGCCGGCGTCTTTCACCATATAATCCACCCGGTCTTCAGGGTAATCAGGGATCATCGGAATCACCACAGCCCCGATCCGGAGAATCGCAAGCTCTGCGGCGATATACTCCATCCTCCTGTCCATGTTGATGGCGACACTGTCCCCAAAACGAATTCCCATATCCTTCAGCTTCGACGCCGCCCGGGAGCAGAGCACATCCAGCTCCCGGTAGGACAGGGTTCTTTTCCCTTCCAGGTCTGTGATCGCAGGACAGTCTGCGTACTTCCTCATTGCATCAGCCAGTTGCGAAGTAAGGCTCATTCAAAGCCTCCTTTCCATATCTTATACATCGTATCTGTTTCCCGGAAGCTGTTCAAAAGCAGCTTATCCATATCGCGCAGTTTTTCTGAACAGATCCTCAGCCGGGATCCTGTCAAACACAGTTCACTCCTGAACCATATATCATCTCCTGCCGCGGAGATAGGGAGATACTTCTCTCAGTTTCTTCAGCTTCTCATAGAGTCCTTCCCCGTCATAATCATTGGAGCCTACAGCAGGTTTTCTGTCATAACTGTCAAACAGTGTCTTCTCGACAAATGCGCCCTTATTGCCAAAGTAACTGGTAAACACTTTACTGACATCTTCATCCTTTGACAGGAGCTCTCTCCCGAACTCCTGATATTTCGGAATGCAGAACTCGTTTTCAATGGTCTGCACCTGAAAATCCGTGAGCTTTGCCTTGTATTCCGGATACTCTTCAAAAAAGGGTACATCACGGAAAACATGGTCCATGCACTCCAGAGACGCAAACAAAGACTGAAGGGCACTGACAAAAACCCTCGGTGTCTTTCTTTCCCTGGTAATGGAAGTAACGTCCCCCGTCCGCACGATGTATAAGCACTTATTCTGCGATACATAGACATCCGCATGCACCAGGTTATCCAGTATAAAGAGCTGATCCTCCGCGATCCGCAGGCCCTGGAAGCGGATCTGATGTGCATTCAGGTAAGCTCTTCTGTAAAGCTTTCCAATACTGGTCCAGTGATAGAGATGGTTCAGCCAGCCATCCATACGGCTTTTCATATCCCCGGCAAAGTCCGGGGTCTCCTCATCCAGAGCGCTCTCCTCCGGCACAAACCCAACCCTCAGCAGATTTTCCTCCGGAAGGACGGACAGGTCAGCCGGAAGGACCTTCACTACTGTCATATAGCCCTGGGTGGTGGCATAGACATCCGCGTGAAAACGGATGGCTTCCTCATACATAATTCTTAATGCGCCATCGCGATAGCAATCATCAATATCGCAGAAGCAGACATATTCTCCCTTCGCCTCATCCATCCCCAGGTTTCTGGCAAGGCCGGGACCGCCGTTTTCCGCCGTCTTAAGAATCCGGATCTTCTCATTGTCCCGCCAGGTCTCGCAGGCATATTCATAGGTGCCGTCCGGGGAACAGTCATCCACGAGGATAATCTCCATGTCCTCCAATCCCTGCCGAAGCAGAGCCCTGACACAGGGCTCCATAACGGATTTGGCACAGTACATGGGCACAATAACAGATACCTTGATCATGATGGTTTCTCCTCCTTGGCAAACACATGTTGTAACTTCCCTGAAAAAAATCAGTTTTCCTGCCGTTTATGACTGTTATACCGGAGAGTGCAGCGAGTCAAACCGGCTGATTCGAAAGCTCTCCGGGTCTTCCGCATTCATCATCCCGTCAAGTGTCTCTTCAAAGCAGCGGTAGAAGCGTTCAATATAATCCTCCGAGTAAAGACCCTTCATATAGCTGATGAACCCATTCGTTTTCCCGGGATCTTCGTACATCATAAAAGCCAGGGCACGGGCTGTTGCAGGATTATGAAGAACGCCTTCTACGATATGCGCCCCAACAGCAGTGATATCTACATCCCCCAGTACATTCCTTGGCTGGTACACATAAGACATTGTCTCATCAGAAAGCCCTGATTCGGTTGCACTGACCCACTCATAAGCACTGTTGGCAATTCCCAGCAGCGCCTGGGCGTTCAGATCTTTATATACGTCAGCAAGCGTCAGCCCGTCCTCTATGACGATCCCAAACGGCAGACGAGTCATGACAACGCCCACTGCAGACTGACTGATTTCATCCCTGCGGTTTGGATCTGTCCAGTTCATCAGCACAGCATTTCGTGAAGTGAATTTTGCGACAGTGAGAAGAACGGCAGCGGCGAAAAAAACGTTTCTGCCCACACCATGCTTTTTACGCATGACTGCAAGCTGTTCATCCGAATAGCGCAGCGGACGAAGGAAAAACACCCGCTCGTGATTCTCTTCATCCAGATCCCCCGGCAGGCAGCGAAGCCAGTCTGTGGAGCCATATCTTTGATCATAATACTCTTTTGCACTCTTATATTCCCGGCTGTATGGCCGTTTCCCATACGAAGACAGGTACTCGTACCAGGTATCCGGCCTCAAGCCGGTTCCCTGATACGCATTGACCAGATCGTTCATACAGATCCGCGCTCCCATCCCGTCCGTCATGGCGTGGGACATGCCCACCAGCAGCAGGATTCTCTTTTCCGTTTCAAAAACCCTGACAAAGCCGAGGCTCTTCCCATAAGGTACAAACGGCTTCAGCAGTTCATCTTTGACGCGGGAAAATTCCTCCTCGGTCATCTTCTCAACGAAAGCCTGAGGCAGCTGCCGTGCGTCATATTTCTGCCTGGGGACTCCATTTTCATCGCGGAAAAAGATCGTCCCGAAGGCAGGTCTGTTCTGAATCATCCGATTCACTGCGTCACATACCCTGACGGATGTGGCGGACAGCGGGAATTCGATCATCTGGGCCACCAATGCGCTCAGCTTCCCCTCCTCACGCTCCATCTCCTTCAGATATTTCTTCTGGATCTCCGTAAGAGGATAACTGCGGTTTTCCCATCCGGCCTCATCCGGCTTTTCTTTTTCCCATCCGTCCTTCTTCAGGTTGAATTCCGCAATCCTTTTCTCAAGACGTTCCCGAATCATCTCATTTGCTGACGGGCCGGCGGAATACATGCTTTTCATATCAATCTCCATTCCACCGCCTTTGGCTGGCGGCACAAATAGCCATGAAAGGCGATTCTTCACACGAATCACCATTCAGCCTCACGAGGCGGATACTGCCGGGCTGTAGAACTGACTGTAGTAAAGCTCACTGTAGAAGCCCCCCTTTGCGAGCAGCTCCTCGTGGCTTCCGCTCTCGATCACGTCGCCATCCTTCAGAACCAGGATCGTATCCGCATTTTTGATCGTGGAGAGCCGGTGGGCGATCACGAAGCTGGTCCTTCCCTCCATCAGCTGATCCATAGCCTGCTGAATTTTCTTTTCTGTCCTGGTATCGATCGAGCTGGTCGCTTCATCCAGAATTACCATAGGCCGGTCAGCGATCATCGCCCGGGCAATGGAGATCTGCTGCTTTTGCCCCTGAGACAGTACCAGACGGCTGTCCAGCATCGTCTCATACCCTTCCGGAAGCATGCGGATGTAATAGTCAAGTCCAACGGCCCGGACCGCCTGCTCCATCTTCTCCTTTGAGGCATCCGGCGTTCCGAAGGTCAGATTTTCCCGGATGGTTCCTTCAAAAACCCAGGGATCCTGAAGTACCATGCTGAATTTCTCCCGGAGGTCTTCCCTTCTCATGGATGCAATGTCAACTCCATCCACACAGATTCTCCCGCCATCAATCTCATAAAAACGCATCAGGAGATTGATGATCGTCGTCTTGCCGGCTCCGGTGGGACCGACAATGGCAATCTTCCGGCCTTTCCTGACATGCTGTGAGAAATCCTTAATAACAGGATTTGACGGATCGTATCCGAACCGGATATGGTCAAAGACCACATCGCCAATGCCCGTCGTCTCCACCTTCTTCTTTCCGCTCTCATCCGGAAGCTCCTCCTCATCCATCAGGCTGAATATCCGCCTGAGAGCCGCGCTCATATTCGAAAGCCCCTGGATAGAGGAAGCCATCCGGTTAATCGGGGTTGCCATAATACTGTTGAAAGAGACAAATGCAATCAGCTTTCCAAAAGTGAAGTTACCATCCAAAGCCAGGTATGCCCCCACAAGATAGATGAGGAGCGATGAAAAGTAACTGGCAAGGGTGGAAAGCGGAGCGCCCACCCCGGACGCGGACTGCGCCTTAAAGTCGGTCTTTCCCAGGTCTTTGTTAATCTGTTCGAATTCGCGGCAGGAACTCTCCTCATGGTTGTAGGCCGTGACAATATTATGATTGGAGAAATTCTCATCAATATATCCGTCAAGAAAGCCGGTGGACCGGGCCTGCGCCAGATAGAATCTTCCTGACAGCTTTCCGACGAGCATTACCAGCATGCTGCCTGCCAGTGAAGCAATGATACTGATCAATGTCAGGATCGGAGAGTAAAAAAGCATAACGACCAGCGCCGCCGCCATCGTGATGATTCCGCCTCCCAGATAGAATATGCCATTGGTCAGGTTCTGTCCGACCACGTTGGTGTCATTCGTAATGTTGGACAGGATGTCTCCCGCGGCCCTGTTGAAAAAGAAGCCCATGGGAAGACGATCCAGTTTCTCAAAGAGCTCCCTCCGGAATTTCTTTGTCACACCGCTGGAGACCACCGTCAGGAGCTTCTGCTCCTTCTGGTCCGTGTAAAACAGCAGGATCTGCAGAAGCAGCGTAAACAGGCACATCAGGGCAATAGACTTCAGGTCCATCGGATCCGCGGATTTTGTCCCCTCCGTGATCATGTCAACAACTTTACCTCTCGCGATCGGCTCAGTCAGCATAAACAATGTGCTGAAGCATGCGCAGACGGCCGCCAGCACCAGATGTCTGCGATTCTGCCCGATATACCGCAGCAGCCTTCCCAGTGTCCCTTCCTTTTTTGTGCCCTTCTTTTTTTTCATCGCGGCAGTTCCTCCTCAGTGAGCTGGCTCTCGGCAATCTCCCGGTATGTCCGGCAGGAAGACAGAAGCTCCCTGTGCGTCCCCTTTCCTACGATCTGCCCGTTCTCCATGACCAGGATCTGATCCGCGTCCAGAATCGTCCCGATCCGCTGGGCGACGATGATCTTTGTCTGATCCGGATACCTTTCATTCAGCCTGTCCCGAACTGTCCGGTCTGTCTTGAAGTCCAGGGCGGAGAAGGAATCGTCGAAGATCAGGATCTCGGCCGGCTTGGCGACCGGCCTGGCTATGGAGATACGCTGTCTCTGCCCGCCTGAGAAGTTGCTGCCCCCCCGCGAGACCGGCGCCTCATATGCCTCTGGAATCCGGGAGACAAACTCCTCCGCTCCGGAAGCATAGCCTGCCGCACGGATATAATCGGCATCATTCCTCCTGTCCTCGCACCCATACACCACGTTTGAAGCAACGGTTCCCGTAAAGAGCACTGCCTTCTGCTGAGTCAGGCTGATCCGCTGCCGAAGCTGGGAGAGCGGATAATCCCGGACGTTGACCCCGTCAAGGAACACCTCCCCTTCTGTAGCATCATAAAAACGCATGAGCAGATTGATCAACGTTGTCTTTCCGCATCCGGTGGGGCCGATCACAGCCACCGTGTCTCCCTTCCCGCAGGCAAAGTTCAGATCCCTGATAAAGGGTTCCTTTGCACCCGGGAATGTGAGTGATACGTGGCGGAAAAGAACCGTTCCCTCCTCCTTAGGTGCTGCCCCGCTTCCATCCCTGACTGCCGGTTCAAGATTCAGAACCTCATGAATCCTTCCGGCCGACACCCTTGCTCTCGGATACAGGATAAGCACCTGCACCATGAGGCTGAAGGTGCTCATGAGCAGAAAAGCATAAGGGGTAAATGTGAGCATCGCAGACAGATATTCCGGTCTGCGCGCAAGCGCCATCCCATTCAGGGCAAAGGCGCCGACGAGATAGATATAAGGGTACATGATGCTCATGGATAATATGGCGCCGGGAACCAGCAGGGCATTGGGAAACTGACTTTTCTTTTCCGCGTCATTCAGTTCCTCGTTCGCCTCCTGGAAGGTCTGATTCGTAGATTTCTGGGCATTGTACGCACGGATCACATCAAGTCCGCTCAGTTTCTGCATGATCAGCATACTGATCTTGTCTGTCAGCTTCTGCAGCTTTTTGGTATGCGGCGTCGCCTTGATCAGCACGATCGCGATAATGATGGCATACAACACGGCCGATATCACGATTGCGAAAATCCAGGTTACTGAAAACTGGCTGATCCTGATCGAAGCCCAGATAAAGATCACGGGAACTTTGACTACAGCCTGGAACAGACAAACGGCAACAGCCTGAATATTCAGAAGGTCAGACGTACATCTGTTGACAAGGCTTGTAACCGTAATGCTGTCGATATTCTCTGTGGACAGCCCCTGAACCTTGTCAAACACGCGTTTCCGGATTACAACAAGAAACGATGATATGGCTCTCGCGCTCAGGATAATCGAAGCAGCGGCGGAAAGGAAGCTTCCGATCAGGACCAGTACCGTTCCCGGAATCTGAGCAATCATCGCCGCCTTATTCGCGTCCTTCGATGCCTCCGTGTTCTGGGCGATCATCAGAATCCTCTGCATGTAAACCGGAATCTGCAGATCGAAGTAGATCTGCAGCACAACAAAAACAGCCGCTATGATCAGTAATGCAACTCCCGACCGCCTCATCATTTTCAGCAACTTAAGCATCGATCAATCATCCCCCATTGCTTAGGATCTGCTCCTTAATTGTATCATCTCAATCATAAAACACCGCCTTCACAAAAAAGAGAAGAATTCCGACTCTTCTCTCAGTCTCTTCAGATTCTCATACCGGAAGAATGACTCAAAGGCTGCATCTGTTCCTCTTAAGTCATAGGAATCGAACAGGGTCTTTTCTACAAAAGATCCCATTTTCCCAAAGTACCTGGAAAACAAAGCCTGTACCTCTTCATTGGAAGAGAGAGCCTCCCTCCCGATTTCATGGTACTTCGGAACCGCAAAGCCTTCCTCCAGCCTCCGGATATGGAATGCCTTCAGGCTGTGTATGTATTCGGGATGTTCCTCAAAAAACCCGATGCCCTCGAGGGCTGTGTCAATCAGATCAAAGGACTCGAATATGGCTCTCATTGCATTGAGGAAGACGCCTGGATTCTTGTTCCCTCTCGAGATGGAACTTACGTTCCCGGTCCGATAGATGTAGGGTGATCTTACCTGATCCGCATAAACCCTGGCCTTCAACAACGCATTCAGAACA
>CAMORF010000063.1 GCA_946623485.1 uncultured Clostridia bacterium | reverse complement strand
GTGATGCAGTAATGCTCCCCGCGGCGGATCAGCACAGGCCCCAGCTTTGACAGGAAGCGGTATGCATGGTAAGCAGGCAGAGGGATCCCGGACTTGTCCAGAAGGCTCACCCCTGCCTGGGGCCGGTTGGTCATATTGGCGATGGAAAAAGCGATATCATTTAGCATCCAGTAGCCGACCATCGGGGAATACTCGCACAGACGCAGCAGGTTGTGGCACAGAAACGTCGCCTGGTAACAGGATGTATTGATGTAGGTATCCGGGATCATGCAGGAATTAAACTCTGTGATATACAGCGGGATTCTTTCTCCGAATACCTGCTCAATCTGCTCCAGCACCCATCCCTGCTGCTTTACCGGGGATCTGTCAACGGAGACCAGGCTTTTGTAACGCGAATTGTCCCGGAATTCATATTGCATCGAGAATAAATGCACCGAGATAAAGTCCGGGCGGATGCCGGATTCCCTGATTTTGCCAAGGAGCACCAGAAAATCATCCGAAGAGACACCGGAAAAAGTACCGGGCCCCCCGAAACGGCTGGAAGGAAGACGCTTGCGAAGCAGCTCCTGAATGCTCAGGTAATCACTGACGTACTGGTCAGGATCCAGGCCGGCAGGACAATAGAATTCAAAGATCCACTTTCCCAGCCACGCAGGATCAAAGCGGCTGCATATGAATTCCAGAAAATGGTCAAGGCGGATGAGGTCCCGGGGCGTGTACCGGAAAGGGTGGGACGGGGTCTCATCCCCTGTGAGCATGGCCATCGTATGGACGGAATTGCCGCTGAGCTCGATCAACGGCACCAGGCGGTTTTCATACATCCATTGCAGGATATAGAAAGCATCCCGGTAGTCATAATCGGGAAGGTCAACCAGTTTCTGGATCAGCGCTCCGCTGACCATGCCCTCCATCCGTACATAGGTGAAATGCAGGTCAGAGCGCGCGGCCAGAAGGGTTTCCTGAAAATGGGAGGAAAGCAGGTTCCTTGCAAACCCGATGTTGATGACCGGACAGAAGTGTTCAATAAATTCTGCTCCGTCCGACACACTCACGGAGATGCTTCGCTGGCTGATCAGGTTGGAGAGGGCTGCGAATTCTTTTGCCTGAACAGGCTCCTCAACAGGAGTGGCTGTTTTTTGCTTCCGCAGGCTTTCCCGGTATTGTTTTGGGGATACTCCGAATTCACTCCGGAAATTCCGGTTAAAGGTAGAAACGTTGATAAACCCGCTGCTGAAGGCAATGTCGGTGATGCTCCGGTCCGTATAGCGGATGTCCCGCACGGCGTGTTCGAGGCGGATGTGGTTCAGATAGCCGCTGAAACTGCTTCCAAAGTTTTTCCGAAAGAACTTTGAGACATACTGCGGGGTCAGATGCAGGTTTTCGGAAAGGTCAGACAGGGAAACGGAATTTTTATAATGGGAGCTGATATATTCTTCGATCTGCCGGATCCGGCTGTCATATTTCCCGCTGGAATCTACCTGCGTCCGGGCCGGATTGATCCGGAAATCCTGTGACAGGATGTCCAGAAGCTGGAACAGATGGCCTGTGATCGACAGGGTATGGTCCCTGGTGTAATCCATATATTCGCTGGAGACAGAGGAGAGAATCCTGCGGATCGGGAAATAATCCCGGTCCGGCTCCAGGACGGAATCACACATAATCCGGTATTCCGGGCAGGCTGTCTGATCAATGAAAGCGGGCATGATGCCGACGTGCAGAATCATACAGGCCTTCCGGGGAACCATGTCATAATTGGTGCCGCTGCGGATCATGGTCAGGTCCCCCTGCTCATAGGTGAGCGGGCGTCCCGGCTTGCGGTTAATCATGAGCGTACCGGAGAGGACATACACGATCTCGAAGGACTCGCTGGTTTCGGATGTTGCGTTTCTCAGGTGCTTCTGGGTCAGGAATGTGACCGGAAAATCAATTGTCTGCATATGGACTCCATCCTTATTATACTGCGCTTCGGTCAATCAGCATCAGAACCGTTTCCAGGGGAGCGAGCAGCACCTCGACCGTGAGCTCTCCGGACGCGGGAACACTGAGCGGAGCCGCAGATACTTCCGGAAGGGCAAATCCCCTGAAAAACTGATAGTCCGGCTCATCCAGGCTGTTCAGGCTGGATGCGTGATAGAGCCAAAGCTTGTGAAGGCTTCCGACGTCCGGCGACATCCGGATTATTTTGGTGAGGTATGTTCCCGGCGCCGCGCCGCTGATGCAAAACTGCAGCAGGAGACGGTCCGCGGCCTCAGCGCATTTTTTTTCAAAGAACCGAACCTCATCCTCCGTCTTATACTGGCCGGGCGTATCGGGAATGTGGCGGTAATGAAATGCGACGAGCTGATAATTAAACCTGGACCGCGCGGTCAGGATATGGTTTCGAGTCATCGACAGGACAGAGTTGCCCAGCCGGGAAAGGAAGGAAAAAGCATAATAGGAAGGCTTCCGCAGTCCATGGGTGGAAAAGAGCCCGGCGCCTCCGAAGAATTCACGCTCTGCAGGCCTCTCATAGTCTCCCAGGTCATCCATCATATGATAGCCGATCCCGTCCACCCGTCCTGCATTTTCCGTGAAGAAACGCAGGACAAAGGGAGCCTGGAAAAGAGAATCATTCAGCGCGCTTTTGACAAAATGCGCAAAACCGAACTCTGTAATGTAGACAGGAAGGCTCGGATAACAGTTCCGAAGCAGCCTGGAGGCAACGAAGACACGGCGGGCAGGCTCATTTTCATCGGTGGTATAACGGAAGCTGCAATTGCCTTCCGGCAGGATCAGTCCGTTTACGTGCATGCTGAGAAAATCCATCCGGCAGCCGGATGACTTTAGCTGGTCCAGCATGTTTTGCAGTTTGTCTTCCCTGAGTCCGGCGTCAAAGCCGAACCCTCCGATCCTGACATTGGGAAGCACCTTGCGGGCAGCTTCTTCGATTTTCCGGAAGGCGGACAGAAACTGCCAGAAGGTAAAGCTTCGGTTGTTCTGATAACTGAAATGAAACTCCAGCCTCCATTTCTCTACAGCGCCCCGGCCGTAACGGTTGGAAGCGGCTTTGAGGAATTCCGGAAGGATGAGGAAGAGCTTCTCATAATAAACATCGGCCGGATCGGAGTTAAACGCAAAGCTAGACAATGGGTTCCGATGCCCGGGGAATTGTCTGAATCCGATATCCAGGAAGGGAATCAGACCTGCATTGATGATGGAGTCCAGGTTCTGGAAGATCAGCTCAAACCCATAATACATCCTGCTTCCTGAGGAATAGACCGTAACCAGCTGAAACAGGCCATACATGCGGCAGTACCGGAAGGAAACGATCCGGTTGAACTCGTTCAGCTTTCGGAGGAACGGTTCAAAGAAGATGGAATCAGCGCTGCCGACATTCAGGATCATCTTCCAGGATGTCGGAAATGGCTTGTCCGGCCTGGTCTGCGCCTGAATGGTTTCCTTCCGGATCTGGTACACAGGCTTATGGGCAAGCGTCCCCTCGTCCAAAGGCTTTGTCACGGGATACAGCGTGGAAGGAGGATTCCGGACAATCTCTTCCGCCGGAAGGCGGACAAAATCAGGCGCCACTTCGCTGCGCAGTGTTTCCCAGCTTTTTTGGTACCTGGCTTCCATGCTTTTGCAGAATGCGGAATAGGTCTTGAAACCGACGATCGCGCAGACATCCTCGGCAGAGAGGTCTGAACGAAGGAACCAGTCGTGGGCTTTCTGCGCCTTGATGCGGTTGACATATTCCATAAAGGTGCAGTTCATGCTTTTCTGGAAGAAAGAAGACAGATACTGCGGTGTCAGGCCGCAGGCTTTCGCGGTCTCCTGCAGGCTGATCTGTTTTTCAATATGCGCGGCAATGTAGGAGTCTACGGATTCCTGCCGGGAGGATGGGGCGGGGGACATCCGGGCGGCACCCTCCGCCTGGGGGAGGAGAACCCGGTCCAGGCCGCCAAGGAGGGAAAAGAGAAGACGGTTGATCTCAAGGCGGTTACGTTCCGGGGAGTCCTGGTACAAGGGAAGCAAAGCGAACAGATCCGGCAGAATCTGCGTCAGCGCCGGCTTTTGCGCGGAGGATATGGTTTCAGAAAGCAGGGGCTCCTTTGAAAAAGCCTCCATCAGGAAAGCAGGCGACAGCTGCAGAACCAGGTAGGAGGAGAGACCTTCACAAAAGAGCTCCACCCTGCTCCCGCAGGGGATCAGGATCACTTCGGAATTGTGCAATGATTCCCCGCTTTCGGAAAGAAACCCATCATAAGTCCTGACAGATTCTGAGGATCCGGCACTCCCCGGAAAACGGACACGGAGATGTCCGGATACAGGGCTCAGAATGGTGCAGGAAGGATGGCAAAAACGTCGTATCCCCTCCGACTGATAGAGATCCAGTGCCCGGATCAGATCTGTTCCAAAATGTCTCATGCGCCACCTCTTTTCTGCCTTGCAGATGCATCCTATACCAATATAACGCACCATTAAAAAAAATGCAAAAAAATTAAACTGTAAAAATGCTCATTTGGAAGATGAAGAATGAACCGCATGGAAAATGTTGGATCTCCCGGCTGCGGCGGAAACACTGCGGGGAAAAGACATTAAATTGTGAACAAAACAGGTTAATTGAAACAGGGCAGACAACATGCATTTTCGATATACTTTCAAAAGCGGGTTTCTAACTATGGAACCGGATGCCGTTTTGTACAATCGGAGAGAAGACAGGAAAGGCTGAGCAGGGATTTCTGAGCAGATCCTGACCTCAGAAAAGGAGAGAATCACATGGAAAAAATAAAACTCGGTATTGTAGGCTTTGGGTTTATGGGGCATAACGATGCGGACATGATGGCGACCTTTGAGGATATTGACCTGGTTGCCGTTGCCGATACGAATCCGGACATGCTGTCGGACGCGCCGGAGGGTGTTGAGACGTATTCCAACATCGATGATATGCTGGCGAACGCGGACATTAATGTCGTCATGGTATCGACCCCGAACCCGTCCCACCCTGAGATGGTGAAGAAGGCTGCGGCGGCCAAAAAGCATGTGATTTGTGAAAAGCCTGCCGCCATGAGCGTGAAGGAATTCGATGAGATGGTGGAAGCGTGCCGGGAGAATGGCGTGCTTTTCACCGTGCATCAGCAAAGACGCTGGGACAAGGACTACCGGATCATGAAGGAAGTCTATGACCAGGGCCTTGTGGGAGATATGTACATCATTAAGTCTCAGCTCTATGGATTCAATGGCTTCATGCATGACTGGCATGTGTATCCGGAGATGGGCGGAGGAATGCTTTACGACTGGGGCGTTCATCTGATCGACCAGATCCTGAATATGGTGGATTCTCCCATCGTTTCGCTCTACGCGGACGTGCAGAATGTCATCAATGAAAAGGTGGATGATTACTTCAAGATCATCTTCCGGTTCGCGAATCATGTCACGGCGGAGATCGAACTGGGCACCTATTACCTGACGCCGGCCCGCCGCTGGTTCATCGGCGGAAACAAGGGCTCCGCGATCATTGACGGCTTCGGCGGCGAGGGACGGATCGTCCATACCAGGCATCTTCTGGAAAATGTACCCGGAAAGATCACCATGACGGCGGCAGGACCCACCAGGAGCTTCGGGCCGGCGCCGGAGGGCCTGCTTTATGAAGAGCCCCTTCCGGAGGTCAATGTCTCCCACAGGATGTATTTTGAACATTTTCTGAAGGCATTCAACGGGGAAGAGGAGATCATCGTGAAGCCGGAGCAGGTACGCAGGGTACTGTGCGTGATGGATGCCGTGCGTGAATCCGCAAAGACGGGCAAGGCGATCGCCTTTGAGCAGGCTTGACAGGGCCGGATCGAAAAGCATTGAATTGAAACAGATCGAAATGGTACGAAACGGGCCGGAGCAGATCGGATTCAATCGAACTTAAATCGACTGATGTAGATTTCGGAACAGAGGAAAGTAACGGGAAGAAAGCCCGTAACTGATAAAGCAAACGCAACGGGATCCCCTACGCCACAGACGCGGATCGCCAATGAGATTGGACTTGTGAGTCCGATATAAACGAAGTGAAACTTCTGTTTATTGTGGATACGTGAGAAGCGTCCATGCCTCGCGGGAACCGCTGCAGACAAACAAAAGAAGGAGAACAGACATGGCAGATTACACAACACAGATTTGCATCGTAGGCGCAGGCCCGACCGGACTTGCAGCAGCAGTTCAGGCTGCGGAAGATGGGGCGGATGTCCTTGTGATCGATAAGGCTGCTGCTGTGGGCGGTGCCGCGAATATGGGAATGGGCCCGCTGGGCATCGGAACCAAGTATCAGAAGAGAGACATGCAGGACATCACTGTGGAGAGGGCATTTGACATGATCATGACTTATACCCACTACATGGTGGACGCCCGCGTCGTGAAGAGATATTTTGAGCAGTCTGCCGAGACGATTGAATGGCTGGAGGAGAAGGGCGTAGAATTTGAGGGCGCCTTCAAGTATTTCCCGCAGGCGGAACCGACCTGGCACATCGTTAAGACAGACCAGGGGATCGGGCCGAGAGCTGCCTCCTTCATGAACAAGGCTCTCTATGGCCGTGCCCAGGAGCTGGGGGTTGAATTCCTCCTGGAGACACCGGCGAAAAAGCTGGTGAAGGAAGGCGACGCGGTAACCGGCGTCATTGCGACTACCAAGGATGGCAAGGAGATCACGATCGACGCGAAGGCTGTGATCGTCTGCACCGGCGGAGCCGGCGGCAATCCGGAATTCATCAAGAAGGAGACCGGATGGGACTTCGGAAAGAATATGTTCAATTTCGCGATCCCGGGTATCGTGGGCGATGGCCTGAGGATGATGTGGGAGGCCGGCGTTGACAAGCTTCCGGTCAGGATCGAGCAGGCAGCGAACTTTGAAGGAATTGATGAGCTTCCGCAGGCAATCCCGAACGTCATGCTTCAGCCGAACCTGCTGGTTAACAGCCACGGTAAGCGCTTCATGAATGAGGATTACATGCAGAACGCCACCTTCCTGTCCAATGCGGTCGGGCAGCAGAAGGGCTGCGTGGGCTTCTCCATCGTAGACAGCTCCATCGTAAAGTATTATATCAGGAACGGCGTCGATAACGTTTCCCTGGTCCGCCCGGATCCGGATGTGTCCGGCTTCATGGATGGAATCAAGCAGGCGCAGGAAACCGGCAATGAAGGCATCGTCGTAGCGGACACCCTGGAAGAGCTGGCGGAGAAGGCCGGGATCGATGTGGACAATCTTCTGGAGACTGTCGATGAATACAATGATTACTGCGACAGCGTGGATGAGGAATTCTTCAAGCCGAAGAGATATCTGCGTCCGATCACCAGGGCTCCGTTCTACTGCGCGAAGGTCCGTCCGGGCGGATACGGCACCGTGGGCGGCGTGCGCATCAACGAGAACTGTGAGTGCTGCGACAGCGAGTTTGAGCCGATCCCGGGCCTGTACGCGGCTGGCGCGGATGCGTGCAACTTCTACAATGACTCCTATATGTTCCTGCTTCCCGGAAACTCCATGGGATGGTCGGTGAACTCCGGAAGGATCGCCGGAATGGAAGCTGCTGAGTTCGTGCAGGAGGATGACGAAGAATAAGCGCAGAGTTACAAGCATTGATGATTCATCCTTCCTGCCAGGATTTTCTGGCTGTGCTGTGGAAATCCTGATTCAGGAAGGGTGAGGTATAATAGCTTTTTGAGCGGGGGGCAAGTGTCTCCCGCTTGGAATTATGTCCGGTTTGTATCTGCGTCATGCAGATACGGACCGGAGAAGGCTTCATTGTTTACAGATCATAACCGGGTTACAGACTATAACCGGGTTACAGAACCCTGCCGGTTTACAGATCACAATCAAGTTACAGACCAATTCTTTTGCGGAATTGAGATGGCCGGAAGGCTGGAGGATATCCATGGAAGAGAAGAATAAAGAGGTCGTAAGGGCTCTTTACAAGGAATTTTTCAATGATCATATCGTAGCATCGGCGGACAAGTATGTCCGGGAAGACTACAAACAGCACAATCCGGGCGTCGGCCAGGGAAGAGAGGCGCTGAAGAATGCATTTGCCCAGAAGTTTATCGAGCATCCGGACTTTAAGCTGGACATCAAGATGATGGTAGCTGAGGGGGATATGGTCTGGGTCTACCTGAAGAATGTAGATCCGGAAGGCAATACACGCTGCCGTGTGGTAGACATGTACCGCCTTCAGGACGGAAAGCTGGCAGAGCATTGGGATGTGCTTCAGCCGTGCTGAAAACGCCGCTTTCCTGATCAGGAAGGATCGTAGTTTTTTCCATCATGAAGGACGAATACAAGGAGGTAAAAATGGCTGTTATCACCATTGACGGGGTAAAGCTCAACGTACCGGAGGGTGCGAATGTCCTGGACTGCGCCCTGGAGAACGGGATCTACATTCCCCATCTGTGTCACCATAAAGACCTGAATCCGCTGGGCTCCTGCCGTATGTGCATCGTGGAACTGGAAGGGCAGGAGGGCGTGGTGACATCCTGCACTCTGAAGGCGAAGGATGGCATGGTCATCCGGACCAAGTCAGATGAGATTAATAAGCTGCGCATGCTTGCGCTGGAGCTTTTGCTGGCAGGGCATCCGGAAGACTGCTCTACCTGCCCAAAGTACGGCAACTGCGAGCTGCAGATGCTGATTCAGTACATCGGCCCGAAGACCGGGCGCCTGAAGATGCGCGTCAAGGGATTCAAAGAGAATTCCGCAAACCCGCTGCTGGTTCATGACATGAACCGCTGCGTCCTATGCGGACGCTGCGTACGCGCCTGCAATGAGCTGCGCGGCGTGAAGGTGCTGAATTATCACAAGAAGGGCATGGAGACCTATGTGGGAACGCTGCATGACAAGCTTCTTGCGGACGCGGACTGCAGGTTCTGCCAGGCCTGCGCGGAAGTATGTCCCACCGGCACCATCCGTGACAAGCTGGCGACAACCGAGAAACAGAAGGAAGACTATGTCGTCCCCTGCAAGGCAGAGTGTCCGGCCCATGCTGAGATCCCGAGGTATCTGAGAGCCGTTAAGAACGGGAATATGGACCAGGCCATCGCGATCATCCGTGAAAAGCTGCCGATCCCGCGTATCCTGGGATATATCTGCACCCAGGCCTGCGCAACCCAGTGCAAACGTAACTGCCTCTCAGACCCGATGTCGATCCGCCTGATCAAGCGCTATGCGGCGGATAAGGATATCGAGCAGAAGTGGAGGGCAAAGAGCAAGCAGCTTCCGGATACGGGCAAGAAGGTTTGCGTCGTCGGCGCAGGGCCTGCCGGACTTTCCGCAGCCTATTACCTGCGCAAGCAGGGCCATGATGTCACGATCAAGGAAGCCATGCCTACCGCAGGCGGAACCACAGCCTATGGAATCCCGGCATACCGTCTTCCGAGGGATGTCATCGCCGGAGAGGTAAAGATCATCGAGGAGCAGGGCGTTAAGATCGAATGCGGCACC
>CAMORF010000062.1 GCA_946623485.1 uncultured Clostridia bacterium | reverse complement strand
GAAGCAGCAGCCGGGGAAACCGAGGAAGCTATCGCGGAGACAGAGGCGGAGGAAGATACGGAAGCAGCAGCCGGGGAAACCGAGGAAGCCTTCGTAGAGACGGAAGCAGAGGAAGAGACCGAGGCAGAGACGCTGCTGGAGACGGAGAGCGAGTTCTCAATTGCCTCACTTATCCTTGGAAACGAAACCGAGTCAGACCTGTATGATGCTGCTCAGACGGAAGAGGATCTCTTCGGCTACACAGAAACTGAGTCAGATCTGTACGATGCTGCTGAGACGGAAGAAGATCTCTACGACTACACAGAAACCGAAACAGAACTTCCTCCGGCGCCCACCTACAATGCAGCGGATTACCTGGTCATCGATGATGATGGATATAAAGAGCTTACAGTCCAGGTTCCTGCAGCAAAGCAGACAACTGACGTGGAAGTGAACGATCAGATCGAACAGGAATTCCAGTATGTGGAGAACTATGACGATTACGTCAAGAAGATCACGTCCGGTAAGGTCAAGTACGGTGATGTTGTCAATATCGATTATGAAGGAACCAAAGACGGGAAACCGTTCGATGGAGGTACCGCGGAAAACTACAATCTTGAGATCGGATCAGATTCCTTTATCTTCGGATTTGAGGATGACCTGATCGGGAAAGAGATCGGAAGCGAGTGCGACCTGGATCTGACCTTCCCGGAGGAGTATCCGGTAGAAGACCTTGCAGGTGAGGATGTGGTATTCCATGTCACCATCAACTATGTAGGCGAGATGCCGGAGCTGACGGATGAACTGGCCGAAAAACTGTCTTATGGCGAATATGATAACGTGGAGGATTATGTACAGTCTGTGCGTGATGAGATCCAGGCCGGTTATGACGAGGAGCATAAGAATGAAGCATATACCGCAATTATGACATCACTGGCAGACATGTATCCGGTGGAGAAGTATCCGGAAGAAAATGTCGATTACCAGGTTGACATGATGATGAAACAGTTCGAGGCCTTTGCCCCCATGTATGGCATGGATGTGGACAGCCTGATTGAAAGCTTCTATGGGATGAAGGTAGATGAATTCATCGAAAATGAGCTGACACCCTCTGCGGAGAATGCTCTTGCGCAGGAGATCATCCTTACCGCGATCAGCGAAAAGGAAGGGATCACCATGGATGACGAGGAGCTTGATGAGCGGCTCGCAGAGCGTGCCGAGGCAGAAGGCGTGAGTGTTGAGACGTTCACAGGCGGCCTTGACAGGGAAACAGTCCGTTCTTACCTGCTGCAGGATAAGGTGATGGATTGGCTCTATCAGAATGTCAGGATCGAGGATATCGAGGAAACAGAAAACTACTATACATTTGGAAATGAAACCGAGGCTGAGACCGAGTCCGTGTTTGGAAATGAGACTGAGGCTGAGACCGAGTCTGTTTCCGTAAATGAGACCGAAGCTGAGACCGAGTCTGTTTCCGCAAATGAGACCGAAGCTGAGACTGAGTCTGATATGGCGGATGAGACGGAGAAAGCTTGAAACGAAAACTGAGATGAGGGGCGCAGGAATGAGGAAGATTGCAGTCATATTCATGAGCGCAGTCCTTGCAGGGGGGCTGCCATGCGGCAGCCTGCTTGGGGATGAGGCATCCGGGCAGGAAGCAGTTTCGTCGCAGGAGGCATCCGGCCAGGAGGCTGCTCCGTCACAGGAGCCATCAGGCCAGGAAGCTGCTCTGTCGCAGGAGGCATCCGGCCAGGAGGCAGCTCCATTACAGGGGGCGTCGGCCGGGGCGGAACAGACAGAGACGGGATCGGGACAGAACGTTCCGGCAGCGATTTTGCAAAACCGTCCCGAATACCATGCGTTGGATTATGTCAGGATCGATGATGACGCATACAAGCAGATTCATCTTTCTGTCTATCCTCCTGCGGATTCGTCTGCCGAAGCCAATGCGGAGTATGAGAAAACCGTTGACACGATGATTATGACGCAGCTGTTTTCCCTTTATCCCATCGGGGAGCTGCCGGAGGACCTGCTGAATTATACAGCAGGAAATCTGACTGCGACCTATGAACAGTATGCTCAGATGTATGGCATGGACTTTGCATTGTTCCTGCAGACCTACCTGCAGCAGGATGAAACGACCTTCCGCGCGCAGGCGCGTAAAGCCGCAGAACAGACACTGAAGGAGGAGCTTCTTCTGAAAGCGGTTGCGGAGAAAGAAGGGATTACCATCTCAGATGAGGAATATGAAAAGGGCTGTGCAGACTACGCCCAGCGATATGGGTACGAATCTGTGGATGCGCTCAGGCAGACATTTGATGAGCCGACCATCCGGATCAGCCTTCTGATGGACAAGACCTTTGACTATCTGGAATCGGTTACAAAGATAGACCTGATCATTGAAAGTGAAACAGAGAGTGAAAACAGCGCAATGACAGAGGGGGCGCAGGGCGCATCCTGAAATGATTCTTTTGCAGATTTCACATTTTTTTGCGATAGCGGCTTGACCAGCCCCTGCCGGGCATGTATCATGATGATAATCTGCTAGGGGCGCGAAAGCTGAGAGAGCGGGAGATTTCTTTCCTGCTGACCCTCATCACCTGATCTGGTTAATGCCAGCGTAGGGAAGCAATCTGTTTTGCTGTGAAGGTTTTTCGGGAGTACCCATAGGGGTGCTCCCTTTTTTCGTGTAAGCTGCAAGACAGGCATGCGTTTCTTGCAAAATTATGCATTACTATTTCATTATAAAGAGATGTAAACAGGTGAATTGAGCAGGCTGTATCGGGATTTTTTGATTGCACAGTCAAAAGATCGGGCACATTGCAGGTTTACAGATCTTTAGCATTCAGAAGGAGGACAGAAGAATGGAAGCAAGCGTAGCGATTCAAACTTTGCCGGGGGTACAGGATGACGATGAATTATGCCGGATTGTCGATGAGGTGATAGCCTATATCGCAGGCACCGGATACAACTATTATGTAGGGCCGTTTGAGACTACCATAGAAGGCCCGTATGATGAACTGATGGATATTGTTAAGGAATGCCAGCATATTGCGATCAGAGCCGGCGCTCCGTCTGTTGCCGCTTATGTAAAGGTTTCCTATAAACCGGAGGGAGAGGTTCTTTCCATTGAGAAAAAGATCGGAAAATATCACGCGTAATCTGCCTGCGGCAATCACGCTGATCCTGATTGTGATTTTGTGGGAAGCGGTCAGCAGGAGCGGCGCGGTTCCGGCCTATATGCTTCCCGCTCCGACAGCTGTCGTGAATGCCATGATCAGCGATTTCCCGGTTTTGATGCATCATGCCGCAACCACGCTTCAGGAGGCGGCATGGGGGCTTGGCATCGGAATCCTGCTTGCCATGGCGATGGCAACCGTCATGGACCGGTTTCTGGTGCTGAACCGGGCATTCTACCCGCTCATGATCATCAGCCAGACGATCCCGACGATTGCAATCGCGCCTCTTTTGGTGCTTTGGATGGGATTCGGGATGTCGCCCAAGATTACGCTGGTGGTGCTTACAACCTTTTTCCCGATTGCGGTCGGGCTTCTGGATGGGTACCGCAGCGTGGATGAGGATGCCATTGACCTGATGCGTGCGATGGGAGCGAGCCGCATACAGATCTTCCGGCATGTCAAATTTCCGGCAGCGCTCCCCCATTTCTTTTCCGGGCTGAAGGTGTCCGCGTCCTACGCGGTTGTGGGAGCGGTCATTTCAGAATGGCTAGGCGGATTTGAAGGACTTGGCGTTTACATGACAAGGGTAAAAAAGGCATATTCATTTGATAAAATGTTTGCTGTCATTCTCCTGATTGTCGTGATCAGCCTGCTTCTGATGGCGCTTGTAGAATTGATCCGTACCCTGTCCATGCCGTGGCTGAAGGCAGGCAGAGGAGCGAAACAGGGAAAGTGATGCCGGAAAGTATCGTTTTGACAGTTCCAAGATGGAGGTTTTTATGAGATACGGATTTCAAAAAACAAAGATAGCGGCAGCTGCTGTTCTGGCCGGGACATTGGTGACGATGTATTCCGGCAATACATTTGCCCGGAATCCTGAAAAGATCACTTTTTGTCTCGATTGGACACCGAACACGAACCACACAGGAATCTATGTGGCCGATGCGCTTGGCTATTACGAGGAAGCCGGGCTGGAGGTTGAGATTGTACAGCCGCCGGAAAACGGAGCCGTGCTGATGTGTGCATCAGGGCAGGCACAGTTTGCAGTGGACGCACAGGACACCATGGCGGCAGCGCTTGATCAGGATGAGCCGTTGGGAGTCAGTGCGGTGGCAGCGCTGATCCAGCACAATACCTCCGGGATCCTTTCCCGTGCAGGAGATGGCATTGATTCCCCGAAGGGGCTGGAGGGAAAGCTGTATTCCACCTGGGAATCTCCGATTGAACTGAAGATGATTGAGTATGTGATGACGATGGACGGGGGAGATTATGATTCGGTAAAGCTGATCCCGAATGATATCACGGATGAGCCGGCCGCCCTGGCTGCCCATCAGACCGATTCTGTCTGGGTCTTTTACGGATGGAGCGGCATCAATGCGCAGGTTGAGGGGGTGGACTGTGATTACTGGAGCTTCAGTGATGTCAGTCCGGATCTGGATTACTATACTCCGGTGATTGTGGCAAACAATAACTTTCTGGAAACGTCCCCGGACGCGGCAAAAGCATTTCTCGCGGCAACCCGGAAAGGATATGAATATGCCATCGAACATCCCAGGGAGGCTGCTGACATGCTGATCGCCGGGGATTCGACGCATTCTCTGGATGGATCTCAGGATCTGGTCTATGCGAGTCAGGAATGGCTTTCCGAACGGTATATTGATGATGCGGATCAGTGGGGGATCATGGATGCCGACCGCTGGAATGCCTTTTACGGCTGGCTGTCGGAAAATGGACTTACTTCTCATGACCTGACTGGAAAAGGGTTTACCAATGACTACCTGTCGTGAGGGGAATTGCCGGGTATGATCATGATTGCCTGGTGTAATCATGATCATCTGCGGTGATACTGTTCATCTGGCGTGATCTGGAAGGAGTGTACAGGCTTGGAGAATCTCCTGGAAGCAAAACATATTACAAAAGAATATGATGGCAGGGTCATCATTCAGGATATCAATCTGATTCTGCGCAAAGGAGAGCTGATTTCTCTTCTGGGACTGAGCGGCTCCGGGAAGACGACCCTGTTCCATGTGCTCTCGGGGCTGACAAAGCCCCGGGAGGGACAGGTGATTCTGGAGGGAAATGAGATTACCGGCCGGCCGGGAGCGGTCAGCTATATGCTGCAGAAAGATCTTTTGCTGCCCCATAAGAAGGTGATCGACAACGTTTCCCTGCCGCTTGTGCTGAAGGGGCTGCACCGGAAAGAAGCCAGGCAGATCGCGCACCCCCTGTTTTCAGAGTTCGGGCTGGAGGGAACGCAGGGGCAGTATCCGTCTCAGCTGTCCGGCGGAATGCGGCAGCGCTGTGCATTTCTCAGAACCTACCTTTCCGCGGTCAGCGGAAAATACGTCCAGGCCGGCACGAGAGGCCAAAAGCAGGCACATCTGCATGGAGTTGCCCTGCTCGATGAGCCCTTCTCCGCGCTGGATACCATCACGAAAAGCCAGATCCATGGATGGTTCCTGGAGATGATGCAGCGGATCGATCTGTCTGCGATTTTTATTTCGCATGACATTGATGAAGCGCTTATCCTGTCAGACCGGATTTATGTTCTTTCCGGGACACCGGGAACGATCACGCATGAGTTTTGGATCCGCCGGGACAGGGGAGCGCGGAAGGGCTTTAACCTGACGCCGGAATTCCTGGATTATAAACGGCAGATTCTTCAGGCGCTGGGAACATCGTGAGGAAACCTGCCGAGGCTGCTCCGTCTTTTGTCACACCACATTATGCCGTTTTCATCCGTAACGTTTTATGCTGCTTTCGGACATATTGTTTTATGCTGTCTGCAGGCCGGCCTTTTCTGCTGCTGCAGACAAATCTTTTTCTTGTTCATATGACATGAATGCGTTAGAATGACCGTAATGATATCTGCAGGGTGGATCCGGATTGTAAGAATGGCATCCGGAAAACAGGGTATGGAGGCTGTTTCATGAATAAGGAATATGATGTTGTTGCACTTGGCGAACTGCTGATTGATTTTACAGAAAGCGGTTTGAGCGCACAGGGGAATCCATTGCTTGAGGTGAATCCCGGAGGAGCTCCAGGCAATGTTTTGTCCATGCTTCAGAATTACGGAAGGAAGACTGCTTTTATCGGGAAAGTCGGAAAGGATATGTTCGGACGTCTCCTTCTGGATGCGGTGGGAAGCTGCGGGATCGATACGAAGGGGATTTGTGTAGATGAGACGGTCCACACGACACTTGCATTTGTCCAGACCTTTGAGGACGGGGACCGTGATTTTTCCTTCTACCGGGATCCCGGCGCGGATATGATGCTGACGAAGGAAGAGGTCGATACAGAACTCATCAGGAACGCGAAGGTGTTTCATTTCGGCACACTGTCTTCCACGCATCCGGGCGTAAGAGAGGCGACCAGGTACGCGATTGACGTGGCAAAGGAAGCAGGCGCCGTCATTTCATTTGACCCTAACCTCAGGGAGCCGCTCTGGAAGAACCTGGAGGATGCAAGGACTGAGATTGAATATGGTTTGGGGAAATGTGATCTCCTGAAGATCTCCGACAATGAAGTCGAATTCATGTGTGGAACGGATGATTATGACAAGGGTGCCAGGATACTGAAGGACAAGTATCAGATTCCGCTGATCCTGATTACCATGGGGAAGGCAGGAAGCAGGGCTTATTACAAGGATCTGCGCGTCGAGTCTGCTCCGTTCCTGCAGGAGAATACGATTGAGACGACGGGAGCGGGAGATACCTTCTGTGCCACATCCATCCATACTGTCTTGAAGTATGGGATCGACAACCTCACTGAAGCGAACCTGACGGAACTGCTGACTTATGCGAACGCGGCGGCTTCGCTGATCACAACCCGCAAGGGGGCGCTCCGTGTGATGCCGACACTCGACGAGGTGACGCTGCTGGCAAAGACGCGGCTGGGATGAAAAGGTACTTTTGTCCTCCGTATCTAAGGAGCTGTAGATAAATAACGCATGCATCTGGCTTGCCTTCGTATGTATTTGCTGCGTTGTTGTCAGACGACGTAGTAATCATCGATCCCATCACACAGA
This sequence comes from uncultured Clostridia bacterium, assembly GCA_946623485.1. Classification (GTDB taxonomy): domain Bacteria; phylum Bacillota; class Clostridia; order Lachnospirales; family Lachnospiraceae; genus Porcincola. Next base: position 2,265 of record CAMORF010000062.1, on the reverse strand, counting down.
AATATCTTGCTATGTCCCGGCATGATCTGTGGAACCGGTCCGCAGATCTGCCGGGGCATCTTCATTTTTCACAGGAAGCGTATGTTTCTGCAGGCAGCGATTCTTGCTTGACAGGAGAAAAAAGCGGATGTTAGGATATGTCTATCGTCTGACATGTTGAAATAAGTGTGCCGAAAAGTCTGGCCTGTGGTGGGAGGAAGAAGATGGCAACATTGAAGGATGTGGCGCGGGAAGCAGGCTTATCTGTCGGAACTGTGTCACGGGTACTCAATAACCGTGGTTATATCAGCGAAGAGACAAGGAACTGTGTCCAGGAAGCAATGAAACGGCTGCATTATGAGCCGAATGAGATGGCGCGGGCTTTGTCGAAGAAGCACAGCACCATGATCGGTGTGATTCTGCCAAGCATCTCGCATCCTTATTTTGCGAAGGTGCTCAGCTGCCTGGAGCGGGCGGCCCATGCCAGGAACTATGAGCTGCTCCTGTTTTGTTCCCAGGGGAAGAGCGCCCGGGAAGAGGAATACGTCCGGGTATGCTGCAGCAACCGGGTAGCAGGGCTGGTACTATGCTCGGGTGGAGTCAAGACAGGAAAACTGCGCAACCTGGGATTTCCTGTCGTGACATTTGAACGTTTTCTGAACGATGCGGATGCGGGGGTGGAGTGCGATAATTATGAAGGGGGAGCGCTTGCAGCCCGTGAACTGATCGGCGCAGGCTGCAGGAGACTGCTATGCATCAGCGGGGAAGGGGAGGTTTCCATGCCGGCCGATGCAAGGAAGGTCGGGTTCCTTGACGTATGCGCGAGCCATACGGATGTGGAGGTGCAGGTAGTTCTCTGTTCCCCGGAGCATCTGGAGGATTTGAATTATTATCCGGAGCTTCGTGCCTTTCTGGATGCTTCGCCGGCCCCTGACGGGATTTTTGCCGGCTCCGATGTGATCGGCCTGCAGACAATGGCCGAGCTGTCCAGACGTGGGCTCAGGGTGCCGCAGGATGTAAAGATTGTCGGATACGATGACGTGAATCTTGCCCAGATGACAAACCCGCAGCTGACCACCATACACCAGCCGGTCCGGGAGATGGCGGAAGAATGTATCAGCATCATCGTGAAGGCGGCGAACAATGAGAGTTATCCGGCCAGGACTATGTTCCATGTGACGCTGGAAAAAAGAGGGACAACCTGAACAGGCTTTTTGCATGCCTGGATCTGAGACGACATAATGATAAGGGAGCAGGCTTATCGGTCTGAATTATGACAGTCCGCGGGGATGTACTGAATAGGTATCATTTTGATGCGATATGACAAGCGGTACACATGTACATGCAAGCAGCCTTTTTTCGAAAACGACTTCGGAAAAGCCCTGTTTTTTTGTAAAAGTGGCAGATTGGAAGGAAAAAGGCATGTCTTTGTGGAGGCTTCGGATTCTGCCGGACTTGGACTGTTGGGCATAATATACAAACCGGGAATGCGGTTTTTGTTGAAAACAACTGAAATTCACACTCAAACATGTTAATCGATTGACACAGGCTTTCAGAGGTGATACAGTGAATTCACCAAAAGTTTTTAAACATTTTCCAGGAGGGAAGAGATGAAAAAGTTTATTACAGCAATCGCAACTGTTACAGCGGCAGCAATGGCGGTTACGCCGGCCATGGCAGCCACCGACCTTACCGTCTTCAATTCCAAGTCTGAGATCCAGACCCAGTTTGAAGAAGAAGCTGCCGTCTATTCCGAAGAGAAAGGCGTGAACATGGAAGTTGCCATGTCCAACGACCCGGTTATCACCCACATGGGAACCAGGTATGCTTCCAACAATCCGTATGTCCTTTCCATGGTTGACGCGAAGGATGTGTACTCACTGACCCCGGAGCACGGCATTGACCTGGCTGACCTGAAGGCAGCGGCTGATACCGATTACGCGATCAAGATCGGCGACAAGGTTGCGGCTCTTCCGTTCTGCATCGAGGCCCGCGGCGTGATGTACAACAAGACAGCGATCGAGGATATCACCGGTGAAGAGTTCAATCCGGAAGATTACAAGACCCTGGATGCATTTGTAGAACTCCTTGACAAGCTGGTTGAGGGCGGAATGGAGACCCCGACCGCAATCATGAAGGAAGACTGGTCCCTGGCGGCTCATTACCTTGCACAGTTCATCGAGGAGCAGCCGGATCCGGAAGAATATGTGAAGAAGCTGGTTGCAGGCGAAGGCGACATCATCAACAACGAGAAGTTCAATTCCCTGATGGATACCTTTGATGTCC
>CAMORF010000061.1 GCA_946623485.1 uncultured Clostridia bacterium | reverse complement strand
GAGCGGAACCGGTACCTTTGAAACCGGCGTATATGCCACCGACATTGCGAAGCCCTATGAGAAGGAGATCCACAGGATCATCGAGAAGCGCCAGCTGGACGCGTGTGCTGACTGGAAGGCCTTTGGTGAGAAGCTCTCCGGGCAGAAGATTCCAGACTTCAGCGTGGACGTCTTCCGAAATGAGTACTTGAGCGCGTCTGAAAAGGAAAAGGATGACACCGGCCTCGGGCAGTTCATCCTGGCTGCGCTGGATCATAAAAGTATGGTTACAAACAGGATCTACAAATCAGGAAGCCTGCTGGCAGGATACTCGATGGAATATGACGGCAAAAACGTTGGCATCAAAGACTACCTGAAACTTTTGGGACTGAGGAGAAAGAGAGGTGAGGTCAAATGAGAAAACTGACAAGGGTCAAAAATCTGATCATCGGTCTCGCCATGATTGTAGTTGCGCTTGTTTTATTCCAGTGGCCAAAATTCGGAACGCCCATGATTATGCTGATCACAGGCTTTGGGCTTCTCGCTTATGGGATCTATTCACTTGTATTTTACGCTACAATGGCAGTCCATATGGTAGGCGGAAAGTCGATCTTCTACCGCGGCATCCTTCTGCTGGACCTGGGCGTTTTCATGCTGGCGGCTTACAGAGGGGCGGAAAAGCTGATCTTCCTGTATCTGATGGTGCTTCTTCTGGCGTCTGGCGGTATTGACCTGGTCCGGGCACTTGATTTCAGAAAACAGGGAGCCGCATGGAAGACCAGGGCATTCTTCGGAATCGTCAGCATATTGATCCTGATCGCAGGGTTTGTGTACAGGAAGAACCCGGATACGATGGTTTATATCTTCTGCCTTGCACTGCTTTCTTCCGCACTTAACCGGATCATCACCGCATTCCGGAAAACAGCGGTCATCTATATTCCGCAGTAATGATTTGAATGATCGTCCTGCCCCCTTTGCGGGGCAGTACGACCTTCTGCGTTTTTCCGGGTTGATGCCGCATAAGCTGTAAAGCGCCATCATGGTATGAAAGATAAAGTGGGGTGCTGAATCGTTACTGAATTTGTTTCTGTGATTCTTGAATAGGCAGAAATTTCAAACGGGCCGGTCTCGGACAAGCTGATCGAAAGGGAAAAACATGAATAGACCGAAACTGAAACTCTTCGGAGGAATTGTGTTGCTGATTGTACTTGGTATCCTGTGCGGCGGCTTCCTTCTGTTTACAAATGGTGTAGTCAACGGTGTCTACAACCTGGAAGTGCAGGCTGCGCGGATGAAAGCAATCAGCAGTTCGGTGGCAGGCATACAGGAACTCAATACGTATGTCGAAAACCGGGAACTGGAAAAGTTCGTGAAAAAACTATCCCTCGCTGCCCTCGCTGCCAAAGGGCTGGTCAAGAACAACTGGGACGGAAAGAGTGTTGACTATAACGATGGCAGCATTCTTAATGTTGAGGATGGCAAGATTGAGTTTCCCGAGTCGATTCCGCCGGAATATGAATTTGATCAGTCCAAGCTGGTTGGAAATGAGGGCCTTTTTTCAGTGGATCTGGGTAAATTGCTGGATACAGGTGAGGAAGATACTTATCTTGTGGGTTATAACAAGATCGGTGACAGTATCTATTATATGGAAGGCGAACTGCTGTCTGAACTGGAGGAACGGGCAAAAATTAACTTTGACGCAGAAAGCAGATTGAAGGCGATTGAGGAGGCATTTGGCTTCAAGGTTCTGTTTGCGTCCGAGGAGGCAGACGCAGACGGTAACCATCCCTTGCTGTATAAAGCGGATGACCTGCCGGAAACGTTTACGACAGCAGAGGCGTGCGGCATCACGAAGGAGATGCTGGAGAATGCTCCGACCAGCAGCCGGTCTTTGTCTGCGGAAAAGCTGATGGAGTCTGTTGGCAGAGTGGAATATAAGAACCAGTCATGGATAACCTTTGTCCAGGCTGCAAAGGGTTCAGACATTTTAAACGAAAATGTGTACCTGGTATATCTGATTCCGGAAGAGGAGTTCATATCCATGACAATGCAGCAGACCGTGGTGATACTGGCTGCGTTTCTTGTTGTGGGGATTATCCTTCTTGTCTGGTTTTACTCGCTGATCAGGCTTGTGCGGCATTACAGGCTGAATGAGGAGCAGGCAGAGCATCTGGGTACGAGAAGGACGGTCAGAAAAGCGTTTTCGATGATTGTCATAGGATGCCTTGTGATTTTCTTCGTATCCGCGCTGCTTCTGTCCCTGCTTAGGCTGTTTGGTATCTGCAACAGTGTGAAAAAATCTTTGAGCGTCCTGGAGCAGAGAGTCGAGGACAGTAAGCTGGAGGAAAAAACGACACTGAAAGAGCGGAAGGCCTCATATGTGACCTATGCGGAGAATCTTGCCGCGATCCTGAAGGAAAGGCCGGAGCTTGCGACAAAGGAGAACCTGCAGACCTTCTCCGATCTGATCGAAGCGGATTATATCATGATCTACGATCCGGATGGCAAGGAAGTGCTCAGCAATTCCCAGTATGTGAATATGGAGCTTGGAAAGACTCCCGAATCTTCCACCTATGAGTTCCGGCGTCTGCTGAAGGGGATTCCGTCTGTTGTGCATGATGTGCAGACAGATGAGGAGACAGGGCTGAAGAATGCCTTGATTGGCGTATGCCTGGAAAGCCCCGAGGACGCGGGGAAGTACGGTGCGCTTCTGGTTGCGGTGCCGGAGGATAAACTCCGTCCGGAGAAGCTTGAGACCCTGGATGATGTCATGAAGAGCCTTGTGACAGCCGGAACGCTTTCATTTTCTGTAGATCCTGAATCCCAGGTGATTAAGAATTCGAGTAATTCGGAAATGATCGGAAAAAATGCAGTCTCCCTGGAATTGCCGCAGACTGCGCTTATAGACAGTTACCGGGATTTCTTTACCTTTAACAATACAGCCTGCTACGGGGAGAGCACGGACATTGATGGTACCTTATATTATTATGCTGCGGAGCAGCCGCATATCTATAAGAATATCCTGGTTTACGCAGGGCTCGCCTCCCTTGCATGCTTTGTTTTCCTGACTGTGCTCATAGGTTATCTGATGTTCGGTTACAAGAAGGCGTTCGCATACTGGTCCAAAGAAGGAGAAGAACTGGAGGAGGCTGCGGAGGAGCGGAAACGCTTCGAGGAGGATCAGGCTGCGCAGGAGGATCCAAGAAAACGGTGGAAACTGAGTCTTTCCAGATTCGGGCTGCGCACGCCGATGCATAATGCCTCCGTGACGCTGGAGATCCTGATGGTTGGCGCAATCGTTGGCGTCATGGTATGGTACTATTTCAAGGGTGCAAACACCACCGGCTCCCTGCTGGGATTTGTGATCCACGGTCAGTGGACAAAGGGCTTCAACCTGTTTTCCTTCACCAGCATTCTGATTCTGTTTGCCCAGGTGTTGATTACGGTGACGATCCTGAAGGTGCTGGTCCGCATTGTCAGCTCCACAATGGGGCCGAAGGGGGATACATTCTGCCGCCTGGCGCTGAACCTGATCACCTATGCGGGCATGATCTTCTTCGTCTATATGGCTTTGTATAATGTCGGGATTAACCTTGGCGCCCTGATTGCGTCCCTTTCCCTTCCGGCGTTTGCCCTTTCTCTCGGCGCAAAGGATCTGATTACGGATATCGTGGCGGGGATCTCCATCGTATTTGACGGGGAATTCAGAGTGGGTGACATCGTCGATATCGGAGGTTTCAGCGGCAAGGTCCTTGAGATTGGCGTCCGGACAACCAAGCTTTTGGGCGCCAACAACAATATCAAGATCATCGCCAACCGCGATGTCAAGAATGTGATCAATAAATCAAAGAATCTGTCCGTTTTCAGCCTGGATGTCACGGTTTCGATGAGTGATTATAAGCTGAAAGAGGTGGAAGACATGCTGAGGACTCAGCTTCCGAAGCTCCGTGAGCAGGTTCCGGAGATTACCGGTGAGCCTGTTTACAGGGGCGTGAAAGCAATCGGAGGCGGGAATGCCACATTGACCATCTCAGTGGAATGCGAGGAGATGGACATCGATAAGGTGACGCGGGCAATGAACCACGCGATCCAGGATCTCTTTGATGAGCAGGGCGTTAAGTTTAAGTAATGCCGGTCATTCTGGGCGTTTATGGTTTGATTGCGGTTGCGCTGAATATCTCTGTGGTAGTAAACTTTTATTCGGAGGTGAAATCACTTCCGGACAATGAGGAGGAAGACAGGTCTCTTTCGGAGGAAGAGTGATCAGATCGGGCTTTTTCGATGCGATCAGAGAAACGTTTTCAGAGAAGATCGGAGGGGGGGAAGAACTATGAACCGAATCTCAAAGTATGAAAGAACCAGTGCAAATGACATTAAGTACCGGGGGCCGTTGTCTTATCAACATCTCCTGATCTTTGGCTGGCTCTGCATCTCGTTTAAGGTCCTTGGCGTGCTGACTTCACTTGCGATCAGCCTGGATAAGAACCAGCCTCAATGGATATACACGCTGCATAGTGTGGGGGAAACGCTTGGGTACTTTGCCCTTCCGCTGTTTTTGATCGCTAACTTTGCCATCATCCTGGATAAAAAGAAGACATACAAGCAGCAGCTGATGAAGTTCGGCGGGCTGTCCCTGGGGATCGTGCTGATCTTTATCATTGTAAAAGAGCACAACTTGCTGGAACTCTTTACCGCTGTGCTGGGAAACAGGGAAGAGGCAAACAAGATTCTCACGGACGCGCTGTATGAGTCGGCTGTCTCCGGATCATTGATCTTTAACCTGTTTATTGACCTGTTTTTGTGCACCCTGTTTATGTTTTTCCTGGAATATGTTCCGCAGAAGCATTTTCAGGGGAAAAAGCTGCGTCTGTTCCGGGCGATGGCGGTGTTTCCGGTTCTGTATGAAATCGGAGCCCTGGCGATTCGGATCCGGATTACCCTGGTGGATCAGAAGCCGCCGTACCTCGTTTACCCGTTCCTGACGACCAAGCCTTTCATGAGCTTTGTCTTGTTTATTTTCCTGGCGCTGCATATTAAGCTGGAGGGAGTCCGGTTCTCAAAGAAGGGGAAAACAGAGGAACATTTCGAGTCGTATACGCAGACCAATGCGCATTCGCTCCGGTTCTCTGTCTATGCTTCCGTGGTGATCGCGATCACGGCCCTGATTGATTTTCTGCTTTCTGTATACAGCTCCATCATCTTGAGTTACCTGGCAGCGGGAGTAAACCTGAACGCGGAGCTTACGGTGGAAACGGAGGATAAGCTGAACAAGGTGCTTCCTCTCGCGATGCAGGTCACCAGTGCATGGCGGATCGGAACCCATTGGCCTATGATTTTCCTGGTCCCTGTGATACTGCTGTTTTCTTATACGCGGGTCAGTAAAAAGCCGAAGCTGGACACGCTGATTCCCATCGGCGGCGTGCTGCTGGCTCTTCTTGTGGGAATCGAAGGAATGCACCAGGGGATCGTTATGAACCTTACGATCCTTATCAACAAGATCATGGAGATGGCTGCGCAATATATGAAATAAAGAAAAAGGAGAGGAACAAAGATGGATACAAAAATGAATGGAGTGGACATGGTCTCTCTGGATGAGACGGGAGACAGCGCGAAGAAAACATGGGCGAATCCGCCTGCTTACCTGGAGACCGTCCCGGCAACGCTTCTGATGCTGTTTAAGCTGATGGAAGGCCTGACCAAGGGATGCTTTGCGATCTTCTGTGCTGTGGTGGTCAATACCATTGTGACTTCCGTCAACAAGACGCTGGCGCAGGAATCCATTGTCGCAGATATCAAGACCATGGTCGCGCAGCTTTTGAACGCGGCGAAGGTTCCCGGCGACGTCATCCGTCAGGTTCTGGAAATGATTCCGACGCAGATCAACTTTCAGGTCAACGGCGCGCTGGCTTTCTATGTGTTCCTGGCCTTCCTGCCATTTGCTTTGCTTGCTGCCGTGGAGGCGGTAGCGGCGATCCGGCTTCGTTTTGGAAAAGGGGGGAGTCTCACCCTGGAAGTGCTGCACAAGATTTATTTTGTGGTGGATCTGATTAAGATGCTTGCAGGGATCCTGAGTGCCCTGGTGATGAGCTTTTTCGCCATTGGCCAGATGGGCTTTACTTCAGGGACATTTTTCGCGATCGTGTTCATCAGTCTGGGGATCTTCTATGTCCTGGTACACATTCCGTCCGTGCTTTATCACCGTGGAATCGCAGGGGCGATGAAGGGGATCGGCTATGAGCTTTCGACAGGGATGCGCGCAAAGGTGAAAGCTTCCGGCCTCAAGGTTGTCTGCATTATCCTGATGGTTTTCACGGCTATCGGGGCTGTGGTATCGATTGGCGCTTTCATGGAATCCGGGGTGAAGGGTGCTGTTTTTGCGGGTTCCCTGGTTCCGTTATTCACGATCCTGAAGTATGTCTTCGTGATGCTCAGCTACCAGAACTTTGCAAACGCAGTCAGCGATACGCAGCCGGAAGACACAGGCCGCAGGTCACATACGCCGCTGCTGATCCTGGTCGGGGTTGTTTCACTCGTTTTTGTGGTTCCCACCGTGGTACTTTGCGTTGCGAGCGGGCAGATCTCTTCGTCTGTTTCGGAAAGCGTAAGTGATTATATCAGCAAGACAAAGGATGAGGTGGCCGAATATGTGAAGAAAGCGGAAGCTCCGAATCCGGCCGGGCAGGCGAAGGAAGCTGAAACAGCGAAGAGCGCGGAAGCAGCAACTGCAGCAGGCGCGGAGAAGACAGCAGACGCTGCGAAGGAAGCGGACGCAGGCAAGGCATCAGACAGTGCGAAGGAGGCAGACGCAGGTAGTGCAGCAGATGCCGCACAGGCTGCAGGCGCAGACAAGGCAGCGGAAAGCGCGCAGGCGGCAGATCAGGAAAAGACGGCGGAATCTGCAAAACAAACACTGTGAAGTATGAGCCATAGGAACTGTCACGAAATAACCTGTGCAGATTGCGCTGGTTATTTCGTGACAGTTCTGTAGTTCTGGAAGGACGATAAGATGAGGGTATTGGCGGTAGAAGACGAGGTTATCCTGCTGAAGCATCTGACAAATCGGATCCACGAAGCTTTACCGGAGGCGGAGATACTGGCTTTTGACAACACGGATGACGCGCTTGCTGTTTTACCCCGGAAGGAAATCAGTATCGCCTTTCTGGACATCGCAATCGGAAACATGAACGGAGTCGACCTGGCGAAGCGGATCAAGGCGGCGTATCCTGCCTGTGATATTGTTTTCTGCACCGGCTACAGTGATTACGCTGTGCAGGCATTCCATCTGGGAGCCAGTGACTACCTGATGAAGCCGATTACGAAAGAAAAGATAGAACATGCTTTGTCCTTGCTTCGGGAAAACAGGCTGTACAAGCCTGTGGAGCAGGGACTGTACATCCGGTGTTTTGGGGAATTTGAAGTATTCTATCATGGGGTGCCGGTGACCGTATTTACAAAACGTTCCAAAGAGCTTCTGGCTTACCTGGTCAATAAGGCGGGCACGGTCTGTTCTTCCGCGGATATCAGCAATGCGATTTTCAGGGGCAGCTCCGACTCTTACTTCCGGGTTGTAAAGAGAGACCTCGTGAAGGCGCTCTCTGAAATCGGGCAGGAAGATATCCTGATCAAGGGCTGGGGCGTGCTGGGGGTCCGCCGGGAAAAAGTCCGGTGTGATTATTTTGATTACCTGGACGGGAAGGCCGAAGCCTTGAATCGGTATAAAGGAGCTTATATGACGCAGTATAGCTGGGCCGCCGCGGTGTTTGTGTAAAAGCTGTCTGTTTTTGTGCCCGGAATCAGGAGAGGATCTATGGAGAAGCAAACAGCCGTGCTAAACAACAAGGATCGGGTGATCCGTTCTATTACGCTTGGTATTCTGTGTATCCTTACCTTGATTTGTATCGAAGAGGCTGTGAGAAATGACGTTTCCCGGGAAGGCTATCTCTTTCTGGCGAATATTGTCCATATTCTTGGCCTTTCCTTTCTGACAGTTTTGATGGGCATATTGTTTTTTAAATCAAAAACGGTCACGGGCCGGAAGTTTTTTCTGGCACTGTTTCTCATGATTCTCTATGCCGCTTCTTTCTTTTCTTCTCTCGCAAACAGTGTCTATCATCTGCCGGGCCATACCCGGCAGATTACGATATTGCTCACTGCGAGTTATTTTTTTTATCTCGGGCTTTTTGTGTCTTTGTGGTTCTATCAAAAGCAGTTTCTGAAAGCTTCTGCCTTGACGCGTGCCATTACCATGATCATGGTCATCGTATATGTGCTCTACGTTGCTGCCCTTGTGGTGAATCTTTTCCGGCCGATCCTTTTTCAGATCACTCCGGATGGAATTACTTCTCCTGATATCGTGGATTATATCAGTGCAATCACGGATTGTATCTTCCTTATGCTTTTGAGCATCGGCACAATTTTTTCCAAGCTGAACCGAAACAGGATCATTCCCTTTTTGATCTGCATTTTTGTGCCGGTTCTGTCTATCATGCTGTCCTATAATCACGATGTTGTGGATCAGAATATTTATACGTGGGGCATTATGCTCAGTACGATCGTGCTGCCGCTGTGCCTCGTTTTTATTAACTCCTATGATGAACTTGAAAATGACATGGTAGAGCGTGAAAAAGAACAGAGCCGCCTTCAGGTTGCGGTAATGATCTCGCAGATGCAGCCCCATTTCCTTTATAATTGCCTGGCTTCCATCGGAGCGCTGTGCGAGGAAGATCCAAAGCTTGCCGCGGAGGCGACCAACGCGTTTTCGGATTATCTGCGAGAAAACATGGATTTTGTGGATAAAAGGAATCCGATTTCCTTCTCGGAGGAGCTGAACCATATCAAAACGTATGTCTGGCTTGAAAAGCTTCGTTTTCCGAACAAGCTCAATATAGAATATGAGATCAGCTGCACCGCATTTTTGGTACCGGCTCTGTCGGTACAGCCGATGGTGGAGAACGCCATTAAGCATGGGATCTGCAGGAAGAAGTCAGGAGGAACGGTCCGGATCTGCTCCTTTGAAACGGATTTGCATTATGTAGTCACGGTTTCAGATGACGGGACCGGATTTGATGTCCGGCAGGCGATTGATGATGGCAGGCGTCATCTGGGCATCAGTAACACCCGGTACCGCGTGCGGGAGATGGTGGGCGGCAGTCTGGAGATTGAAAGTACCCCCGGAAAAGGAACGGTTGTCACCATACAGGTTCCGAAATGATCCGTACATCATGGCAGACAGCAAAACCGCAGACAGCAAGGCAATAGAGTACAAAACACAGACGGCAAAGCTGCAGGCTACAGAACATCAAGTGGCAAAATGACAGGATGCAAGACAAAAGAGTACAAAAGAAATATCTGATTTTATCATCAATGGTTTCTGTACCGACCGTGATAATGATGCCGATTTTTGAACCAAATCTCAGGATTTTTACGGTTTTTTAACGGTTTTTATGTTATACTATGAATTGTGCGTTAAGAACAATCCATGATAGGAAATCCATGATAGGAAAGGGGGCTTTTAGCTTTTTCTATGAAAAAGAGCGAAAAAGAACAGCTTGAGAA
>CAMORF010000060.1 GCA_946623485.1 uncultured Clostridia bacterium | reverse complement strand
AGTCCGCCCGGAAGTATGGCCCCCAGAAGTGCTGCAGGAATCATGGCAACGGATATGCCGATCCGCACATGCGGGTGCTGCGCCAGCAGAAGAAGCACCGCATCTGCCAGCAGTATGGCGGCCAAACCGATCAGGGCCTGATTGGCCCAGTGGCAGGTCATCCATGTGCCGTCATCCTTCGGCCCGCAGCCGGAAGCAAATGTCAAAAGCCCGGCCAGATACAGTGCGCCGGCCGCCACCATCACGACACGGATCATGATCGTCTTGCGATTCTTGTCTTTCATCTATATTCTCCTGCATATCGCGAACGATATCCTGCATTTTATGGTTACATCACCAAAAGTCTGGCCTCTATTTGCCGTAATCGGCTTTTGGCGACCGAAGCATTCTATAAGGATCTGCCGAGAAATAACCTGCACATCTTGCTTGCCTGTTCATCCGATAGCACATCCGATAGCACATCCGATAGCACAGCTCAAAAATCAATCACATAGTAAATCACATCCTGCATTTTGAGGGCCATGCCTTCTGATTTACGTGGGTCATATCCCATGCTCCGTAATCATACCTCACATGAGGTTAGTTTGCAATAACTATTTACCGATAAACCTAACATTATTCCTTGACACCTCGATTTCGGGATGGTACACTATGGAAGCCAGCGAGTTAGTGGCTGCTGATTAACATTCAGTTTAACTAAAGCTGATAAGGCATAGAAAATATCTGGACGGTAATTAGAATCTGAGAAAGCCGAACAGAACGATAGATTGGTATGCCGAATCAATGATTGCCGTATCGGCCTCGAATCTGCGGCGGCCTGAGAGACTCTGGATCTGCAGGAGATGATCGGCATTGAACCTGCGGGCAGCATAATGACTGGGAGAAGGGTAGACATGATGAGAAAAGTCAGGCAGATATGTGCGATGATTCTGGCGCTGCTTTTGATCAGTGCGCCGCTGACGGCATTGGCCGCCGGAGAGTATATCGCGACATGGGACGCGTATAAGGAAGCAAACGGCATTACGGATTATACGTGGAATGAGGTACTCGATGCCATGGTACCGGTGCTGGATGCGGCTGTTGAAAGCTATGAAAACAAAGATACGGATACCGCGCTGGAACGCATCAAGGATGCCAAGAATAACTACTGGGGGGCATCCGGATTCAAGGTTCAGATGCAGAAAAAGCTGCCCGGCATTCATAAGAGCACGGCGCTGGCGGATTTTAAGGCTCTAACGAAGTCAATCAAGAATGGAGAACCGGCACAGGACGCAGCCACCGCAAAGGACGTGTTGATTGCAGATCTGCGCAATTCCGCCAACAAGCTGGACGGCGTTGAGGTGGAGATGGAACTTGCGTCGGAGGATGAAACTGCGGCGACTGCATTGTTCCGGAAAAACTACTATAACGACTGGGCCGGGTATTCGGCTGCAGCAGGCAAGGAATCGGACTGGACCTGGAATGATGTGGCAGATGCGATGGCGGAGGTCTTCCGCACCGCAAAGGATCATTACGCCGCGGGGGACGCCCAGGCAGCTTATGACTGCGTGAATGATGGGTATTACGGATATTATGAGACCACCGGCTTTGAGCGCAACACGATGGGCTTTATCTCAGGGGCAAGAAAGAGTGAGGTGGAGCTGCAGTTTTCGGCGGCCAAGTCCGCATCGAAGGGAACGGATGCTCAGGCGTTCAACAAGGAAGTGGATATTCTTCGGACAATGATCCGGACGGATGCCAACAAGCTGGACGGAGTGGACGAAAACGGCAATGCGACAGGCGGCGGACGTTCCGCTGGTGTAGCGACATTTATTGCCTGCTTTACAATAATCCTCAGGGAAGGTTTTGAGGCGATCCTTGTGGTAGGCGCGATCATCGCCTACTTGATTAAAACAACGAAAAACTCTATGCAGGAACGCAAGAGACAGCTTCGTACGGTATATGCCGGTGCGATCCTGGGAATTGCACTGAGCTTCGTTTCTGCCTGGCTGCTGAACCAGCTGAAGCTGGCCAACAGTGCCTCCCAGGAAGTCATCGAGGGCGTTACAGCGCTGATTGCGGTTGCTGTTCTGTTCTATGTCAGTAACTGGATGGTATCGAAGTCAGAGTCCGAGGCGTGGGATGCCTACATTAAGAGCAAGGTGTCAGACGCCACAAAGAGGGGCAGCGCATTTGCGCTTGCATTCACCGCTTTTCTGGCGGTCTATCGTGAGGGCGCTGAGGTCATCCTGTTCTATCAGCCGCTCATTTCCAGCGGAGATACCTACATGGTGTGGCTTGGATTCGCTATTGGCTGCGCGTGCCTGGTGGTTGTCTACCTGGCGATCCGCCTGGTTGGGGTGAAGCTTCCGCTGAAACCTTTCTTCCTGGCGACGAGTATCCTGATGGCGATCATGGCCATCGCGTTCCTGGGCAGTGGTATCAAGGAGCTGATTGAAGGTGATGTGATCTCAATGCATTCGCCGGCATGGGTGGCATGGATTCCGTCGCATCCGGTGCTGGAGATCCTGGGCATATACCCGTGCGTTGAAACCATCGTGCCGCAGTTGATTTTGCTCGCCGTGACCATCATCACATTCGTCTTCTGGCTGAAAAGAAACCGGAAGCTCAAAGAACAGATGCAGTCAGAGGCAGGCCGCTGAATCGTTCCCCGTTTTATTCAGACGAAACGGATTCAGCGCAGCCAGGAACGGGAGCTAAACCTGAAACGGCATCCTGGTCGGGAACGGGAGCCAAACCTGAAACGGCATCCCGGCCGGGAACGGGAGCCAAACATGAAACGGCATCCCGGTCAGGAACGACATCCCAGCCGGGAGCGGTAGTCCGGCCAGGAATGTTTCGCAGCACTCCGGATATTGGGGGACTGTTACCTGACCTGCCTGAAGCAGTATGAACAGGTATAAACCGCCTGCGGAGTAAGGATCTGTACATATTGTAACTGTTATTTGGCTTGAGCATTCTGCAGAATGATCCGGCGCAATATGTTCAGTTAACCTGTTTACAGATCCTGCCAGACGGCAAGAAGCCTTTCATAATACACACATAACATTGTTTTTCCGAGGCTCTTTGGAAGAACAGCTTTCCGGGTCAAGCGGGAGGCAGCAACACAAAAGAAGGGAGCAGTAACATGAAGAAAAGGATCTTTGCCCTGGCACTTGTCGGCGCGATGGCGCTTGGCGCATTTCCGGCAATGGCGAGTGACTCAGGCGCCGGCTTCGTAGAGAATGAGATTTTCTCTGATGAGGAGCTTGATTTCATCAATCTGTCCGCGGTCTGGTTCCAGGCGGTTCCGATGGAGAATGAGACGATCACCTACAGCGCGGAGGATGCGGATATTCATATCGAGGCAGACATCTCTGCTTTGGAAAATGACCTCGGATATCCGGTTGGTGAGTGGGTGCCGTATCTGACGGTGGACTACAAGATTGACGATCAGGACGGGAACGAAGTGGTGTCAGGAACCTTCATGGAGATGGCAGCTTCAGATGGTCCGCACTATGGCAACAATATCAAGCTGGATCCGGGTACCTATGATCTGACCATCACAATCCACAGCCCGGGAGAGAACGGGTATCTGATCCATTCTGATGCGGAGACGGGCCCAGGCGGATCCCTGAAGGATCACTTCGCGGACGGAACACTTTCTTATACCTATGAGGGATGGGAGTTCGCCGGACTGGAGTAATAAGCCTGAGGCAGACACTGCGAATGAATTGAACAACTGCATGCAATGCGGCGCACTTTTGTGTGTCGCATTGCGTGCGTGATAGAAAAGGCGGAGGTTTCTATGCTCACCTATCTGATTCTTACTACGCGCCAGATTCTGACGGAGGCAGTCATCCTCGGTGCCCTCACCGGGTATGTAAAGACTGCGGCCGGGAAAAAGCAGCGGCGCATGGTATGGCTGTTGGCGGCGGCGGGGGTCGTCTTCTCGATTGCCATTGCCATTTTAAGAAATACGACAAGCATGATCGACACAGCGATCCTGAACGGCTGGATATATGCGGCTGGTCTTGTATCGTTCGTTGTGTTTTTGATCTTTACGATAAAAAAACCATCTGACAAGGGATTTGCAGGAACTTTTCCATGGATATTTGCCGGTGTTTTGTATATCACGATAATCGGTTATGGGATGCCTGATGTCTGGGCGTATCCGTACCATGTACTGCAGCAGGAGACGACAGTGATCTCGACGGATTTTCTGATGTCCATGATCGGGATGGTGCTTGGGATTGTGCTGGCTGTGGTGACGTTTCTTGCCTGTGAAAAGCTTGCGCTGCGTCTGGGGGCAGGGAAGGCCGGGATCATCGCGAAGCTGGAACTTCTGATCAACGCAGTCATGCGCCTTGCGGGCCTGTTTTCTGTCCTGCTCCAGAAAAAGATCGTACAGTCGAACCACACGATGTTCACGTATACGGTTTTCGTAAAAAACCACAAGGATCTGTTTTTGTATCTTGCCCTTGCCATCGTTGTGTGCGCGGCTTTGGGACTGTGGATCGCGGGCATTATTCACAAGGAGCCTTACCGTAACCCGGCGGAGCATCGCCGGATCCGGATGCGCATTCGCAGCACCCGCCGCTGGGCAGCGACGGCATTTATCTGCTGTGCGTGTGTAATCCTGAACCTGACGTGGCTGGAGAAGGTCAATGCGACTGATGTAACGCTGTCTCCGATCGAGGAAGCCTCCGGCATGGATGATGAAAATGTATATGTTGATTTTTCCCTTGTGGAGGATGGACATCTGCACCGTTTTGCCTATGAGACCGAAAAGGGAGTGCAGATCCGTTTTATTGTGATCAAGAAACCGAATTCCACTGCTTACGGCATTGGCCTGGATGCATGCGATGTCTGCGGAGAGACCGGCTACTACGAAAAAAACGGGCAGGTCGTATGCAATCTGTGCGATGTGGTTATGAATATATCCACGATCGGCTTTAAAGGCGGATGCAACCCGATCGTAATTCCTTATGAGATCAGCAATGGACAGATCATCATTCCGATCTCAGGACTTCTCGAGTATGAAAGGGAGTTTCAGTAATGTTTGTACGAATGATTGCCAAAGCCTTTCTGAGGCAGTGGAAGAAAATGCTCATGATTGCATTTACAATCGCGCTGGGTTCTTCCCTGGCGACGGCTATGCTCAGCGTCATGATGGACGTTGAGGATAAGATGAATCAGGAATTGAAAGCTTACGGCGCAAATATCACCGTAGTGCCCAAGAGTACATCGGTGATCAGCGATCTGTATGATGTCGGCGATGAGAATATATCCGGCAATTACCTGAAGGAGGATGAACTGGGCAAGATTAAAACGATCTTCTGGGCATTTAATATCGTGGATTACACGCCCTTTATCTCCACGCAGGTGTCCCTGGACTCCGGCAACACGGCAACGCTGACCGGCACCTGGTTTAATCATCATATGGATCTGCCGACCGGAGAGGCACTGGACGCAGGCATTGCGTCTTTGCGCAGCTGGTGGACAGTCGATGGAGAATGGCTGGATGAACAAAGCGATGGCAGCAGCGAATGCGCCATGGTGGGAAGCTCGCTTGCGAAGAAAGAAGGGCTGTCGGCCGGGGATATGATCCATGTCACAGGAAGCAAGGAAGAGAAGAACCTGAAGGTCGTCGGTGTCTTCGACTCAGGCGGCGAGGAGGATGACCTGATCTATGTGACGGTGGACACGGCACAGGCCCTGGGCGGCCTGGAAGGAAAGATTGACAGCATCGAGGTGTCTGCGCTGACGACTCCGGACAATGAGCTGGCGCAGAAGGCAGCGAGGGATCCATCCTCGCTCTCCGTATCGCAGTATGAAACCTGGTACTGCACGGCTTATGTCAGCTCCATCTGCTATCAGATCGAGGAGGTGGTTACGGATTCCGTCGCCTCCGCAGTCCGCCAGGTTGCAGATTCCGAGGGACAGATTCTGAATAAAACAGAGCTTCTGATGATCCTGATTACGATTCTGTCGATGGTCGGCGCAGCGCTGGGTATCTGTAACCTGGTGACGGCCTCAGTTATGGAGCGTTCGCAGGAGATCGGCCTGATGAAAGCAATCGGTGCGCATAATCCGGCTATTACCGGCCTGGTGCTGACGGAGGTGCTTTGCACCGCCTTGATCGGCGGCGTGATTGGTTTCTATGCCGGCATCGGATTTGCGCAGATCATCGGGCATTCTGTGTTTAGCGCTTCGATCCAGATCCGGCCGATGGTGGTGCCGGTGGTGGCGGTGCTGGTTGGCCTGGTGACGCTGATCGGCAGCATCCCGGCAATCCGCATGCTGCTGAATCTGCGGCCGACGGAAGTGCTCCACGGGAGATAATGGAAAAGACTGTGAATTTACAGATCCAAGACACAAAGGATATCGACATGAAAAAGAGAAAGATGTATATACGCATGATCACGGCATCGCTGCTGCGGCGACGGTCACGCATGATCATCGCGCTGCTGGCGATTTCAATCGGGGCCATGATCCTGTCTGGTCTGGTAACGATCTACATCGATGTACCCCGGCAGATGGGCGCGCAGTTCCGCAGTTATGGGGCGAATATGATCGTCACGCCGGACAGTGACAGAATGATGCCGGATCAGGTGGAAGCAGTGCGGGGGCTCGTACCGGATGACAAGCTTGTAGGAATCGCCGCTTATCGATATGAAACGGTCCGGGTCAATGACCGTCCGGTGATGGCGGCCTCTGCGGACCTGGAGCAGGTACAGAAGACAAGTCCGTTCTGGCTGGTGGATGGCGAATGGCCGGCAGCGGATGGCGAGATCATGATCGGCAAAAATGTGGCCAGGATGTATAACCTAAAGCCCGGGAAGCGGATGACCTGCACGTATGCGCCGGAGTCAGAGACAGAAGCAGGTGACGGGGAAACCGAAGAGGTGGTTCTGGATAACTGGGTCGATTTTACGGTTACCGCGATCCTGGATACGGGCGGCAAGGAAGAGGATTATGTATATATGCGGACCTCTGACATGGAGAAGCTGACCGGGGAGGCAACGGCCTATGATGTCTGCGAGCTGAGCGTATCGTCCGGGTCGGATGAACTGAAGGCACTATCCGGCAAGATCTCAGAACAGGTGCCAGGTGTCAGCGCCCGGCTGGTCAAGCGGGTGACGGAATCGGAGGACACGGTGCTGTCGAAGCTGCAATCCCTGGTGCTCCTGGTCACGGTGGTTGTTCTGGCGCTGACTATGATCTGCGTAGCTACTACGATGACGGCCGTGGTTGCGGAAAGACGTAAAGAGATCGGCCTTCGCAAGGCTCTCGGAGCGAGCAATCAAAGCATCATTGCCGAGTTCATGGGAGAGGGAATTGTCCTGGGGGCATGCGGCGGCTTGCTGGGCGCAATCCTGGGCTTTTTATTCGCGCAGGCGGTATCCAGGAATGTATTCCACAGTTCGATTACACTGATGCCATGGCTGGTTCCGGTGACGATCCTGGCATCGGTTCTTGTGACGGGCGCTGCGTGCATGATCCCGATCAGAAGCGCCACCCAGGTTGACCCTGCACTTGTGTTGAAAGGAGAATGACATGAGTTTGCTTGAATTAAAGAATGTATCAAAAGTATACGGAAATCTCCATGCGCTGGATCATGTCAGCCTCAAGGTGGAAAAGGGCGAATGGCTTGCGATCATGGGACCTTCCGGCTCCGGGAAGAGTACGATGATGAATATCATCGGTGCCCTGGATAAAGCGACGGAAGGCGAGATCCTGCTGGACGGGGAGGATATCTCAAGGAAAAATGCGCGCGCGCTGACAGATATACGCAGGGATAAGATTGGTTTGATTTTCCAGCAGTTCCATCTGGTGAGCTACCTGACTGCCGTGGAAAATGTGATGCTGGCGCAGTATTATCACAGCCTTCCGGATGAGAAGGAAGCACTGGAGGCGCTGGAACGGGTAGGTCTGGCAGACCGGGCGAAGCATTATCCGAGCCAGCTGTCAGGCGGTGAGCAGCAGAGAGTCTGCGTTGCCAGGGCTTTGATTAATTATCCTGAGATCATACTTGCGGATGAGCCCACCGGCAATCTTGATGAGGCCAATGAGGAAATTGTCGTAGAACTGTTTCGAAAGCTGCATCTGGAAGGCACAACCCTGATAGTGGTAACGCACAATCCGGAGGTGGCTGAGGTAGCGCAGCGTACGATCGTGCTTCGAAACGGTCGTGTGGACCACGAGATGATCAATGAAAACTTTACGGGAAAGATAAAGCATATTACATTGCAGTGAAGACCTGCCGGTTACGGAAGAACGGAGACTATGATATGATAAGGATGACAGCAGCTATTTTGGCAGCGGGTCTTGCCGCAGCAGTGTTGACAGGCTGCGGATCAAAGAAGGCTTCTTATAAGGATGGCACGTACGAGGCACAAAGCGCAGTATATGAAAACGATGATGGGACGGATGACGGGAACGGGTATGGTGTTGTCAGCCTGACGATCAAGGATGGAAAGATATCGGACTGTTCATTTACCACATATGAGGCAGATGGCACGAAAAAGGATGAGGATTACGGCAAGGAAGACGGCCGGATTGCCAACAAGGATTATTATAACAAGGCACAGAAAGCCAACGCGTCCTGCGCGGAATACGCATCCATGCTGGTCCAGAACGGACAGCTTGACGGCATTGATTCCATCAGCGGCGCCACCATCAACTACAAGGAGTTCAAGGAAGCCGTAGAACTGGCACTTGAGCAGGCACAGCAATGACTGTCCGGGCTTAGTGATAGGTTCGTCTGCGCATCAGGCGAGATGGACCGGATGATGACAGTCCGCAGGGAGTGCTGAATCGTTACAGGATGAGAAAAATATGGGAAATATGCTTCGCCATGCCATAACGGTGTTCGCTGCGCTCATTCTTCTGGCCGGAGTGCCTGTATACCAAACCCGGTATTTTCAAATGGCACTGTCGGGCGTTGACGCGGTTTCATCCGCGACGATGGTTCTGGATCAGCCTTCGGGCGAGTATGTCGTGATGATCAACCGCAGGCTGCATCCTGATAAAGAAAAGCTGGCTGTATGGAAGGACTTTTTCCAGGGGAAGGAGATTGGGTTCCTGTTTGAGGACATCACCTGCGTTGTGGCAGACAATGATCCCCTTGGACTGGAGATTGCCAGGAGCTTCCAGAGCAGGCTTCCGGAGAACCAGATGTCTCTCCGCACGGAGGATCTGGTTTTGATGCGTTCGAAGGCAGACCACGGGCGGTATGATATCATGCTGCTCTCTAAAGAGATCTATGAAGCTTCCGGACCGGCCGCCAAGGGAAAGGATGACATCGTGATAGAATCTTCCGGCGCACCGGGGAAGGCCGAGGTTGGGTGAATGAGAAGACTGAATGCGATTCTGACACCCATGATTATGATATTCTTTGTAATTCACATGATCATGGGTGCCCTGGTGCTGGCAGGCATGGCCGATGGCGGCAGCGCTGGTTTCCTGTGGGTGACACGTATGCTGCTGGTAACTGCCTGCATGCACATGGTTATATCCGTTATACTGACCGTGCAGACGGTACGTGCGGGGATAAAAAGCGGTGTGTCCTACATTCGGCTGAACCGCCTGTTTTGGACCCGGC
>CAMORF010000059.1 GCA_946623485.1 uncultured Clostridia bacterium | reverse complement strand
GTTCTTTCCCCGCGCTCCGGACGTTCCGTTCTTTCCCCGCGCTCCGGACGTTCCGTTCTTTCCCCGCGCTCCGGGCGTTCCGTTCTTTCCCCGCGCTCCGGCTTCATCCTTCGCTCACCGCGCTCTTGTCTTTCTCCGCGCTCGATCCTGTCACCACGTTCCCGTTTTTCGATGCGCTCACGCCTTGAGGGCCGTTCACCATGATCAGCACCTTCCACGCGCTCATTTCTCTCACGCTTCTCAGAACGGGACGTCTTCTCCTGGCGGCCGGGCTGACCATCCGCTCCATCGGCATTCCTGGCCTGTCCATCAACATTCCTGACCTGTCCGTTTTTCCCTGCCTGGCCTGGCTTTTCGAAGCGTTCCCTGCGCTCCGCCTTTTCGCCTCTCTCGATGCGTTCCCCCTTCTCAGAACGCTCCGGGCGCTCGCTGCGTTCGCTTCTCTCGCCCTTCTCTGCGCGATCACTTTTCTCAAGCCGCTCAGTACGATCACTCTTCTCGCTCTGCCCGGCGCGCTCGCCCTTTTCACTCTGCCCGGCGCGCCCGCCTTTCTCGATCCGCTCAGTACGATCGTCCTTCTCGCCGCTCTCACTGCGTTCGCCCTTTTCCGCCTTCGCCTTTTTCCCCTGCTGCGACGGATCCTTTTTCTTTCTCGGCTTGAAAGTCAGCGATTCAACAGGAAATGTCTCAAGTTCCTTCGAATCCCCCTCCTCGAAGAGCACCCTGACTCTCTGACGCAGAACATCCAGTTCCACTACCTTACCACTCTGTCCATCCGCAGTAATGGCCTCCTCGCCCAGCTTCGGCATCCGGGCATTCAGATACTCATAGGTTGCCTCTTCATTTTTCAGGCAGCACATCAGCCTTCCGCAGGTTCCGGAAATCTTCGTAGGATTGAGGGAAAGGTTCTGTTCCTTCGCCATCTTAATCGATACCGGCTGAAAATCACGCAAAAAGGTCGCGCAGCACAGCTCCCTGCCGCAGATTCCGATCCCGCCAAGCATTCTCGTTTCATCACGCACGCCAATCTGGCGCAGCTCGATGCGCACATGGAAGATGCCCGCAAGATCTTTGACCAGGTTGCGGAAATCCACGCGTCCGTCTGCGGTAAAATAAAACAGCACTTTGCTCCCGTCAAAGGAATATTCCGCATCCACCATCTTCATATCGAGCTTGTGCTCACGCACCTTCTCCCGGCAGACACACAGCGCCTCCTTCTCCTTTTCGCGAAGCGCATCGATCTTCTCCTCATCCTCCTGTGTCGCCTTGCGGTTCAGCGCACGAAGCGGCTGCTGAACGAGCTCCTCATCCACCATCTTCATGCAAGTGGATACAATGCCGTATTCCAGCCCCTTGGAGGTTTCCGCGATCACATGGTCACCCACCTTCAATTCCAGCGCCTTCGGATCAAAATAATAAACCTTCCCCGCACTGCGAAATCTTACTCCAACAATCTTTATCATATAAACCAGGTTCCTTCTTACGTAATAATCGTGATATAAACTGACATTCCGGGATATTATAGCATAGCAACACGCCGCGCATCCAGCGCGGCGTATCCATCAGAACTATTGATTGATTAAACATTGCGCAAATGCTGCAGCGCGCTGTCAGCGATGATCACCTGCATATGCTCCCGGAAAAACTCATCCATCCCGGTCGAATAATCCATCGGCATCGAATACTCGGACAAAACGTTGCAGATCCGGTTAAACTGCTCCGCCTCTGTATCCGCTTTCCTGACCAACAGGTAAAACGCGCCGTCATCCGGATTTTTATAGAGCGCGTTTTCTCCCGTATAGCCCTCAGGCACCCGCTTCGACGCGTCCAGCACATTTCCAAGGCTCCTGAACAGATAAAACCTTGTGTACCGGTACATCTCTTTCTCGATGGCTTTCCTGGCGTTCTCTTCCGAAGAGGAATCCTCTGTCCTTCTTCCGGATCCCGCGCCGGCCGCTCCCGGCAAGCCATGCAGGATCTCTCCTGCCTTGCGCGTCCCCTTTGAACCCTGTACCGTTTTTTCCGCTCCAGGCAATCGGCCATTCGGCATGCCGACTCCCACGCCTGCAATGGCATCCTTCGGAATTCCTCTGCCCGGGTCTGACAAGGCATTCTTCAAAGCTGACAGTCCTGCCCCAAGAAGGGTATCCTTCAAAGCCTCTATGTCTGTACCGGACATGCCATTCTCAGAAGCTCCTGCTCCTGTACCAGGCTCACCATGCTCCGAAGCCCCTGCTCCTGTACCAGGCTCACCATGCTCCGAAGCTCCTGCTCCTGACACGCCCCTCACCGAAGCGTCTGTTCCTGTACCTGGCACGCCAGTCTCCGAAGCTCCTGCTCCTTCGTCAGCCACACTGGCCTTCAAAGCTGCCGGACCTGCGCCTGGCGCTCCGTTCTTCGAAGCTGCCACGCCACCGCCAGACTTGTCGTTCTTCGACGCAATCATCCTGACCTCCGGCACATCCGGTTCCTCTGCGGAAGATGTCACTTCCACCGTTCCCGAGGACTTATCTTTCAGTTCCTCCAGCTTCTTCGAGAATCGCTTCAGCACATTCAGGATATCATCCGCACTGGAATAAGAGGCCACAGCCTCCCCCGCCGGTTCCTTCGGATACCCCTCCTGCTTCTCAAAATCACCCAGGCCCGGTAAATGATGGAACCGTGAGGACAGTTCGCCCGGATCGTCCACCCGCGTAATCGTCAGCACCAGCTGACCCTTCCCTGTCGGAACCGCCTCGATCATCAGCGGATTATTATTAAAGCTGAAATTCAGCTCCCGCGCTGCCCGGACAATCATATCCCGAAGCAGGTTCCGCGCTTTCTCTCCGCCGCATACCAACTCAGAGAGGCGAATCTTCCTTGACTCAAGATCCTCCTTCGTCAGTACACAGCGTATCTGTCTGTCATTAATCTTTTCTATCTTCATATAAATGCCCACCTTGTTGCCACCATTATATCGAGAGAGAGGATTTTGTAAAGAAAATTTTCTGTGATACAATCATAATTACTATGACAAATAACATGACCTTGTACGAAACACTAATATCATACTGCTCATCGGATGCATATCCATTCCATATGCCGGGGCACAAACGCCGCGTGGCTGCTTTTTGTGACCCTTCTGCTTCTTTTTGTGATCCTTCTAATCGTGACCCTTTTTATATTGATCTCACCGAGATCGACGGGTTTGATAACCTGCATCACGCAGAAGGGATCCTGAAGGAAGCGCAGCAGCGGGCAGCAGCGCTCTACAAAAGCCAGGAAACGCATTTTCTGGTAAATGGAAGCACAGCCGGTGTTCTTAGTGCGATTGGTGCCTGCACCCGCCCGGGAGACTGTATCCTGATGGCCAGGAACAGCCACCGCTCCGCATACAATGCCGCTGCCCTGAACCGGCTTCAGACCGCATACCTGTATCCCGGGCAATATCATCCCCGGCAGGAACCGGCGCTGATTTTTCGCGGCCATGCAAACGCCGCTGCAGGCCGGATGCCTGACAACCCCCCGGAGCTCTCTGCAAACGATTTGAACGGGGCGATAGAGCCTGCGCAGGTGGAGGAGGCGCTCCGCCGGCATCCGGATGCGCGCGCTCTCTTCCTGACCTCCCCCACTTATGACGGTGTAGTGTCCGATATTGCGCAGATCGCAAGAATCGCGCACAGACAGGGGATTCCATTGATTGTAGATGAAGCACACGGGGCGCATTTCGGCATGCATCCCATCTTCCCGCAATCGGCCATCGAAGCAGGGGCGGATCTCGTGATTCACAGCCTGCACAAAACGCTTCCCGCCCTGACCCAATGCGCCCTGATCCATGTAAACGGCCCCCTTGTCGACCGGGCCCGCCTCAGGCGACTTCTGGGAGTCTACCAGACCAGCAGCCCAAGCTATGTACTCATGGCTTCCATAGATCAGTGCATCCATCAGCTTACGCTGCACAAAAAAGACTGGTTCGAAGCCTACGCACTGCGTCTTTCCCGGTTCTACCGGGAAACAAACCTGACAGGCTTCTCCTTTCTTCATACTGACGATCCTTCCCGAATCCTCATCAGCCCAGGCGCCAGGAGCAATCTCAGCGCAATGCAGCTCCATGAGTTCCTCCGGGAGCGTTTCCATCTCCAGTCCGAAATGGTCACGCCCTCCTATGTCCTCATGCTCTCCTCCGTCTGTGACGATGACGAAGGGTTCGCCAGGCTCTCCAGCGCGCTCCTTACCCTGGATCAGGAGTCAAGGAGACCAAAGCAAGGCGCATCTTCACTGAGCGCCACGCACTTCCGTAGCGGCAGTCAGCCTCCATGCAACGGCACGCCTTCCGGTGCAGACTGGCAGTCTCTGCACAACGGCATGCCGTCCGATGCAGACAGGCAGTCTCTGCACAACGACATACCTTCCGATGCAGACAGGCAGTCTCTGCACAACGACATGCCTTCCGGTGCCGGCTGGCAGCCGTCTGCCGTCTGCACCATTGCCGGGGCTCTTGACGCCGACGCCGAAACAGTATCATTTCCCGCATCCACAGGCAGGGTTGGTGCAGAGTTCCTGACACTATATCCTCCCGGGATTCCGCTCCTGGTACCGGGAGAACGCATCACTGACAATCTCATCCGAAACGTTTTATCGCTAAAAGAACGAGGCTACAGCCTGACCGGCCCGGACGACCACAGCCTGAAGACAATCCGTGTGATGGCGGTCTGACGCCTGTTCAACGGCTGAGGCTGTCCAATTGACAGCGGACTGAATCCAGTTCGTTACATTTTCGATAAGGAGCAGGTATCTGCCATGAATCACTTATTTTATCTGATCGGAAAAAGCGCTTCCGGAAAGGATACGCTGTATGACATGCTGCTTGAAAATGACATGCTTGCCCTGAAGCCTTTGATTCCATGGACAACCCGCCCGATCCGTACCGGCGAGACAGACGGAACAGACTATCATTTTACAGACCAGGCCGGGCTGGAGGAACTGATGCGCCAGGGCCGTGTCATGGAGCAGCGCACCTACCAGACCGAGCACGGTCCCTGGACCTACTTCACCGTGGATGATGAAAACAGCCGGAACGAAGACCGGATCGGAATCGGGACCCTCGAATCCTTCCGGAAAATCCAAAGCTTCTACCCCGGCGGCTATGTTGTACCTCTTTATATCGAGGTGGAAGACGGAATCCGGCTCAGCCGCGCCCTGGAGCGCGAACGCCTGCCCGGCAATCACCGCTATGAGGAAATGTGCCGCAGGTTCCTTGCCGACCAAAAGGATTTCTCGGAAGAAAACATCCGTGCTTCCGGCATCGAAAAGCGCTTCACCAATAACACCAATGACTGCGCGGACTGCCTGAAGGAGATCATCCGGTACATCCAGGCGATCCAGGTTGGATCATGCCAAATATAGCATCCAGGAATTCCAGACGGACAGCACATGATGTATCCAGCCAGCCCGGGGAAACGACACCAGACGCATACGGACAATCCGGGAGGACAGCACCAAGCTCACACGAACAATCCGGGAGGACAACACATGGGAGCATTTGACAAGATCACAGGGCAGAAAAGGGCAGTAACCATTCTCCAGCGCGCAATCCTGGCTGACCGGGTCAGCCATGCATGGCTCTTCAGCGGTCCCTCCGCTGCTGATCTGCAGGAAATGGCGCTTGCATTTGCCCAGACACTGCAATGTACGCAGCGCTCGACAGGGGAAGCCGATGCGTGTATGACGTGTAAAAGCTGCCTTCAGGCAATGGATCAAAACCACCCTGATATCCGCATCTGGTCGCACGAAAAGCCCACAACCTTCTCCGTGGATGAGGCACGCGCCCTGATCGCGGATGTGTCCATCCGCCCCTACGAAAGCGAGCGTAAAATCTATATTATCCCTGACGCGCATCTGATGCGGGCAGAAGCACAGAACGCGCTTCTCAAAACGCTGGAAGAGCCGCCCGGGTACATCGTGATGATCCTGCTTACCAATTCCACGGACGCGATGCTCGAGACAATCCGCTCCCGCTGCCAGCCGCTGGAACTCGCAGCCGGGGACATTGCCTATGATCCCCAGCTTCAGAAGGCAGCGGAAATGATCCTGCTGCAGGTTCATGCATGGGAGATGCCGCGCATCAACATCGCCATCAAAGAGCTTGCGGAATATAAAACAAAAATCACGGCATTCCTTGAGATCTTTGCCTCCTGGTACCGTGACATTCTGTATTTCAAAGCTTCCATGGATCCGGATGGCATACGGAACACGGAGCACCTGCCGCAGATCCGCAGCCAGGCAGGACGCATGTCCTATGAAGGAATCCAGAGCGTTCTCGACAGCATCCGCAAAGCACATCAGCGGCTTGCGGCAAATGTCAGTCTTGAGCTCACCATGGAATTGCTCCTGCTGGCCATGAAGGATGCCGGATAATAAAACCGCCTCTTCCGTTCCGCGCTATGGCGAATCCGAAGAGGCGGGCTGCATCATTTTGCCTCACTCTGTGCCGGCTTGCTCTCCAGATAATTATTCAATCTTGCAAGCAGCAGCTCCGGATCAATCCCGTGAACCATCGCAGCCTGTTCAAGGCTCTCACCCTGCGAAGACGGGCATCCGACGCAATACATTCCGCCGCCCATCAGCACTCCGGCAAGATCATAATCCACATTCAGGATCTCTCCGATTGTCATATCCTTTGTAATCTTCACCATGATTCGACCTCCCAGTATTTCAATTTCAGGTTCGCACCGCTTTTCTGATTCTTTGGTGCTTCACGTTTCTGCAAGCCACATCCAACCTGCCCGGCTTATCGCTTCGCAGGGTGTGTATTGATTGACATCTGGCTTGTTGTTTCATATTCAAGGCCTTCCGCCTTGCATCATTATATACCGGCCGCTGTGGCATGGCAAGTAAATTATGCGCAATTTAATTTTCCTCTGTCAAAGGAGCGGGCTATCGCGGGTAACATGATGATTGGTTGCAGACGTCAGGATAATCTGAGCAGGTCCTTCATCCGGAAAGCATCATCAGGATATGAATCCATTTTTAAACGGAAGTTCGATTTAACTAATAAAAATTTCGTTGTACTATCTTCAAAGCATGTATTATAGTGTGGTTAGACCCCCTTCTTTGGGGAGTGTGACAGAAGTCTATAGGATAAGGAGGTTTAGAATTATGGCATACAAGATCACTGACGCATGTGTTGCTTGCGGAACCTGCGCAGAGGAGTGCCCGGTTGAGGCGATCCATGAGGGCGATGGCAAGTATGAGATTAATGCAGATACCTGCATTGAGTGCGGAACCTGCGCGGATGCATGTCCGACCGGCGCGATCGAGGCTCCGTGATCAAAGCTTTTTGATCGAGGTTCGGATCAAAGTTTCCTGACCAAGGGTCGGGGCAAAGCTTTATGATTTGTTCTGAAAGAACGATTCACTCCTGCTGCTGAGGCAGCAGGAGTTTTTTTGCATCATTTCAGCCCGCGGGCTGCAGCGCAGTTTCTGATTCGGTGCTGCTTTGCGCCTCGATGCTCCTGGCCATTTCCTGTTTGTCCTGGGCTTTCAACTGTTCGTTGAGGGTGACCGCTTCTTCCCGGGGCAGAGCGAGTGTGTCGGAAATGACATTCCAGACACTGTTGTCCTGGAACCCAAGGGCCCAGATCGCGCATCCGGCGAGGCCATTTGCGCTGACCAGAAGGGACTTGCGCCTGAGAGAATCCGCATCTTCAATCCAGATTTCACACAGAACGCCCTCATCCGTGTACCATCCGATGTAGTTCTGGGCAGTGACCGGATCCCAGGACGGCGTCAGGTTCCAGGACTTGAGGGTTCCGTTTACGGCACGCATGGAAAGTTCTTCACTGTTGATATAGATGTTGCCGTCACCATCCTGGGAGGTATACCAGATCCTTGTGTAAAATGGGATGGCGCTGACGAGTTTGTTTGCCGGTACCCCCATGAGAAGCAGGTTTGTGATGGCACCTTCTTCATATCCGATGGAGGCTACGGAGCCTGCCGTCTCTGATCCGACATAATGCTCGTCATATCCCATATTAATCAGATAATCACATACGGCCGCGATTTCCGGACGGTTCAGATAAGCATTGAACTCATACGGCGGGTACGTATCCACGCTCAGCACAAGGGAATTCATGCGGCAGGATATGGAGATCTCCCGGATGAATTCTGTATAGGTATACCGGTCGCCCGGATCTATGTGCTCAAAATCAATGTTGATGCCGTCGAGGTTCAGTGTCTTTGCGTAGCCGATCAGCTGGTTGATGCAGTTGCGCCTTGCCCTGGTGGATGCCAGCATCACGGAATTATCCATGTCCGCGGAGAAATCATCGACCAGCCCCCATACCTGAAGGCCCATATTATGCGCTTCTTCCACATAAGCCGTTGAGCCGCGGGAGTCTACATTCCCTTCATTGTCAGCCAGGGAGAACCATGTCGGGCTGATAACATTGATCCCGGTCATTCCTTCCGTTGCTGCTGCAAGGTTCTTGTTATCCTCCTGGTTTGATACCATATGCCAGACCAGTGCGACTTTCCCATCCATGGAAATGGACGGATATTCGATCGGGGTAAAGCCCTCATTTTTCAGTTCCGTCGTCTCAGGCTCCTCCATGCGGTTCGATTTCACCCAGCCGATGATACCATCCCGGGTCTGCACCTTCATCCAGTTTGTCTCCTGCGCAAGGACGCATACCTGGTCGCCCTGGAACAGGTCCGCCACAATCGGGCTTTTGATTCCGCCCTGATAACGCACCGCAGCTTCTTTCCTCGCATTAGCGGTCAGAACCGACCCCCACTGGGTACGGATGAACACGTGCCTTGAATCCGGATTATATACACTTGCAATATCCGTAAACTGAGACAGGAAAGAAAGCGACAGGTAGAGCGCGGCATCCGCTTCCTCTAATCTGTCTGCGCTCTCTGATCCATTTTCCGCGCCAGAAGCTTCAGCGCCATCGGAATCGGCCCCGGAAGAGGCATCGGAATCTGCGTTTTTCTCACCGCCTGTTCCCTGCAGCAGGATCTTTTCTGAAAAAGAAGCTTCCTGGGATGGATCGTCCGGAAGAGTCCCATCAATGACCCTGTAGGAAGCAGAACCCGCCGGTATTTCAAATGTCTGTGTCGCGGTCGTGAACAGGAGCTGTGATTGTTCTTCATCCCAGAAGAAGCGCTCATTCAGGGCTTCCCGTACGAGCGTATAGGGGAGGTAGACCGCTCCGGCTTCCGAGACAAACGCGCGCTGGTCTGTCAGAAGCTGATCCTGGAGCATGATGGCGGCTTCATTGTCTTTCATTGTGCCGAAATAGTCTTCATAGGCCATCCGTTTGCTGGTTGGCGTATAGCGAATGATCAGATACACGGCAATGACAATCAGAATCACAGCTATGAGAATGAGCAGGAACAGCCGTCTTCGGACCTGCCGCCTGCGCATGGCTCTGCGGCTTGCGCGTTTTTTCTGCCGCTCCGGATCATGCTGATGCCCCGGCTGCGCGCTGTGTTGCTGCCCTGGTCCCGGATCCTGGTGCTGCCTTGGCTCCGAATCCAGGTGCTGCCCTGATTCCGAGGCTTTGTGCTGCCTTGATTCCGGATCTTTGTGCTGCCTTGAGACTG
>CAMORF010000058.1 GCA_946623485.1 uncultured Clostridia bacterium | reverse complement strand
CGTTTGTCCTGCGTCATATGTACAAGTTATTTCTGAACAGCTCCTTAGGATCTGCGCAATCATAACTGCCTGTCTTTCTTGTCTTTTTCTCCGATCCCGCAGGGCAGGATTCGGTTCCATAGCGCGGATCTGCGCAGCCTTGAGTAGTGATTCCAAGCAGCTCCTTACGCAATCCCGACACAGAATATGATAAACCAGACTGCAACCATCGTGCCGCCCATCAAGGTTCCAACCTTGCTCAGCATATAGGACTCATTTCTCTCGCGGAAGCTTTCCAGTCCTACGATCATCCCGTAGAACCCCATCACAAAGCCGGAAAAGCCAAGCGCGCCGATCCACTGCGGCGCTTTTCCTGCCATCACCATGCAGATGAAAACGGTAGAGAGGAAAATCACGATGGATACGGCACTTGTCACCGTTGAAATGATTCCTCTCCCATACCGACTGCGGTCTTCAAACCGATACCCCTTTTTCCTTGCCATGTCTCTTCCCCTGCACTCCGTTCCTGCTTTGCACCCCTGTGCTATACAAACATATCGTAAACGCATTTTCTAAATACGTTTACGATAATATGCTTCCCTGTAACGATTCAATGCCCTCAGCGAAGAGCACTTTCCATTCTGAGCAGTATGGGGAATGCATCGTTACGATTCCTTTCGGATCTGCTCATTAGAACAGGACGTCCTTTTTGCGGGAGAGCAGCACCGCCCCGCTCACAATCGTGATCACGCCTGCCGCGACACCGGTCACGATCATGATGATGCCTGTCGTCAGCGTGACTGCCCCGGTCAGATTCATGGTTTTATAGATCTTCTCGCCTGATTTCATGATCTTTGTCCTCCTTCTCCTGCCTTCCGGTTTTCCTGTACCGTAATTCCTGCGTCTGCTGCTGCATACGGCCTGCACCTTATTCTGCTCCGTACTGTCTGCAGCTTATTCTGCTCCGTACTGTCTGCAGCTTATTCTGCTCCGCACTGCCTGCAGCTTATTCTGCTCCACACTGTCTGCAGCTTATTCTGCTCCGTACTGCCTGTAATACGCATCAATCTTAGCCATCATCGCGTCATCGATGATGCTTCCGGCAAGGTGCTCCGTGACTTCCTTCATGGTAACGATCGCTGTTGTCTCCAGCCCAAAGGTTTCCCGGATCTCCTCCAGCGCGCTCTTGCTTCCGGTTCCCCGCTCGCACCGATCCACGGAAACGACAAGGCCAAGCACCTTCGCATCCGCCTGTGCCTGAATGATGGGCAGCGTCTCACGGATGGAAGTCCCGGCGGTTGTCACATCTTCAATAATCACTACCCGGTCACCATCCTGAATGGGGCCTCCAAGCAGGATTCCTTTATCACCGTGGTCTTTCACCTCTTTCCGGTTCGAACAGTAGCGCACGCTGGCACCATACAGGGACGACAGCGCAATCGAAGCCGTGACGCTCAGCGGGATCCCCTTATAGGCAGGCCCGAAAAGCACATCAAAATCCGTCCCGAATCTGGACTGGATCGCCTGGGCATAGTACTCTCCCAGCTTTTTCAGTTGTTCTCCCGTACGGTAAAACCCGGTGTTCACGAAGAAAGGAGTCTGACGCCCGCTCTTGGTGACAAAGTCACCAAACCTGAGTACCTGGCACTCCACCATAAAATCAATAAAATCCTTCTTGTACTGTTCCATCTTAAACCCTCCCTGCGCGAAATCTATATCAGCCGCTCATACATGTGCCAATCTGATCTGCCGTAATCAAACGAAGAACCTGTTACAGACATCCCGTCGTCTGTTGTAATGCGTATCCAATCCCCTTTTACAGGCAGCCGACCAGATCCCTGATATCGGGAACCCGGTGCCGCTGAAGGTAATCCGCAATCCCGTCAATGACAGAAAGGACTGCCGTCTGGTCATGGAAAGAAGCTGTTCCGACTGAAACCGCGCACGCGCCTGCCAGAATCATCTCAAGCGCATCCTCCGCGGTCTGAATGCCGCCCATCCCGATCACCGGAATCCTCACGGCATGTGCGCACTCATACACCATACGGACCGCAACCGGATGGATCGCCGGACCGCTGAGGCCTCCCGTCCTGTTTGCCAGGGCAAATGTCCTGCGTTCCACGTCAATCTTCATTCCGGTTAATGTATTGATCAAGGACACTGCATCCGCTCCTCCGGCTTCCGCTGCCCGCGCGATCTCAGCGATGCTGGTCACGTTCGGGCTGAGCTTCATGATCACCGGCTGGCGGGCCGCCTTCCGGATGGCTGCCGTAATCCGCTCTACGCCTTTCGGGTCTGTCCCGAAAGCAATGCCTCCCTCCCGGACATTTGGACAGGAGATGTTGATCTCCAGAAGATCCGCCCGGGGCTCCTGTGCCAGCTTTTCTACGCAGTCAATATATTCCTCCTCGGAATGGCCGCATACATTCACGACAACCTTCGTTCCGATTCCGCCGTTCGCTGGATTCCCGGCGGCAGCATTCGCGCCGGCTTCCGCTGCGTTCCCGGCATCGGCATACGCGATGTCTTCCAGGCCGCTTCCTGCCGGATCCGCGTCCGGAAGAAGCGTTTCAGACAGAAACTTCAGGTCTCTGTGCGCAAAAACCTCAAATCCCGGATTCTGCAGGCCGATCGCATTCAGCATCCCGGAGGGAGTTTCGCAGATTCTTGGAACAGGATTCCCCGCCCACGGGACAGAAGCAACTCCCTTCGTCACCACCGCGCCCAGCCGGTTCAGATCAAAGAACTCTGAAAACTCCGCACCGGATCCAAATGTTCCTGACGCGGTCATAACCGGATTCTTCAGCTTCACCCCGCAGATGTCCACGCTCATATTGTGTGTCATGTTCATTCCTCCCGGTACACTGCAGGTCCGTCTCCGCATCAGGCAAAGACAGACCGGACATCGCCCAGCTCCGAAGGAGCTTGCCCGCCACAGACAGGTTTCTCGCCGGTTTCCTATGCCGGCGGGAAAGGCATAGGTCTGAATCCCGCAGGCATCCGCCTGTCAGAGTTCGATCTCCGTCGCAAGGAAAACCGGTCCCTCCGTGCAGACCCTTTTATTCCTTACCTGTGAATGTGCATCGATATCAGTCGATCTGCATACGCAGCTCAGGCAGGCTCCGATCCCGCATGCCATCTTCTCTTCCATTGACAGCCAGCACAGAATCCTGCGATCCATCGAATACTGCCGGATCGCGCGGAGCATCGGGGTCGGTCCGCATGCAAAAATGACATCCGCATCCAGCTGAGCCTCCCGGATCGCGTCAAGCACATTTCCCCTGGTACCGCAGCTTCCGTCTTCCGTCGCAATCACTGTCCTGCATGGAAATTCATCTGCCAGGAACCGTTCATCGCGGTATCCAAGCACTGCCGTCACGTTCTGCCCGCGCGCGGCAAGGCACTTCGCCGTCCCCAGCATCGGCGGGATGCCGATCCCGCCTCCGATCACGAATACGCGCTTCCCCTGCGCCACGGACAGGTCAAACCCATTTCCAAGCGGGCCTGCGAGATCAAGCTGATCCCCCTCCCTGCACCTGGAAAACTCCCGGGTGCCCTTCCCTGCGATGCGGAAAACCAGCCGCAGGATACCATGTTCCGCGTCTGCCTCGCAAACCGAAATCGGACGCGGAAGAAGCCGCGCAGAATCACGGGAATAGACTGACACAAACTGCCCCGGCGAGGCTGATGATGCAATCTGCTCCGCCCCCAGCCTCAGGCTGAATATTCCGGTTCCGATTTCTTCACAGCTCAGGACTGTTGCTTTCTCTCTGTATTTCATATCCGCTCCTGTGCAAGTTGTTCATCGATAAAGGGTCAGGTACGTCTCCGCATCAGATATGATTGAATCACGCAAGCGCCTGCTCAATATCCGCCTTCATATCCAGCACCGCTTCACGCGCTGCCTGCGCAAAGCCCGCTTCCCCGAAACGTTCTGCGTACGGCTCTTTCCGGTAGGCTGCGATGATTCCACGGGAGGAATTGACAATCGCGCCAAGCCCGTCTTCCCCAAAAAACGGAACCAGATCCTTGCCTGTCCCGCCCTGCGCGCCATATCCCGGCACCAGGATAAAGCTCTTAGGCATAATCGCGCGAAGCTGCCTTCCCATCTCCGGATAGGTTGCTCCTACCACAGCCCCGATCTCGCTGTATCCGCTCTCACCGATCAGCGCAGGATCGGAAGCCCATTCGTCTACCTTTTTCCCTACCAGTTCATAAAGCGGGCAGGATGATCCGTCTTCCAGCGTCACGATCCGGTCCTGGAACTCACCACTGGACGGATTTGACGTCTTCACAAGGACAAAGATCCCTTTTCCATGGGCGGCGCATTCCTTGACAAATGGCATCACGCCGTCGCTTCCCAGGTACGGATTGACCGTGCAGATATCCTCGTGGAACGGGGCAAATGATACATCTCCTACCGTCACGGTGCCCAGATGCGCCGAAGCATAAGCCGCTGATGTGGAACCGATATCTCCGCGCTTCACATCACCGATCACAATCAGGCCCTTCTCCTGACAATAGGAGACCGTTTTCTCGAATACCCTGAGCCCTTCAATCCCAAACATCTCATACATCGCGACCTGAGGCTTCACCGCAGGAATCAGGTCCGCAGTTGCATCGATAATGGCCTTGTTAAACTGCCAGATTGCTTCAGCGGCTCCCTCCAGTGTCTGCCCGAAGGCCTGAAATGCCTTCCTTTTGATCTCATCCGGTATAAACCCCATCTGCGGGTCAAGTCCCACGCAGATCGGCGCATGTGTCCTTTGGATTGCCTCCACGAGACGGTCAATCATAGCTGTCCTCCTTTTTGTATATGCCTCGCTCCTTCTGAACAGATCCTAAGGATCTGTTCAGGCAGCGAAGTTATGTGATACCGGTAAATCCTTCATCCCGGTAAACAATCTCACCCTCACAGATCGTGCATTTCACACGACCCCTTACCTTCCAGCCGTCAAACGGTGTATTCGTGCCCTTGGACGCAAATTTGCGTTTGTCGATCACCCATTCCTGTGCGGGGTCGATGACCACGATATCGGCAGGGTTATTCTCCGCAATCTTCCCGTCCCCGTATTGGTTCATCAGGTCAAATGCCTTCGCCGGCGCCGCGCTCATGGCGCGTGCCATCTCAAGCGGGGTCAGGATGCCCGGCTCCACCAGCTTCGTCACAGCCAGGGCAACTGCTGTTTCCAGGCCGACGATTCCGAATGCGCTGGTCTTCATCGACCCGAACTTTTCATTTGCCGCATGGGGCGCATGATCCGTCGCAATGCAGTCAATGGTGCCATCCCTGAGCCCTTCCATCAACGCGTCCCTGTCCGCTTTCGTACGCAAGGGCGGGTTCATCTTATACTGAGGATTGTCCATCGGAATGTCATCACTCGTCATGGAAAAATGATGCGGGCATACCTCTGCTGTGACATGCACGCCGTGCGCCTTGGCAACACGGATCATCTCCACCGCACCCTTCGTGGATACATGGCACAGATGCAGGTGCGCGCCGGTCTCGGCAGCCAGGACAAGATCCCGGGCCGTAATCACATCCTCCGTAGAATTCGTGATCCCGGGAAGCTTCAGGCGGACAGCGTTGGCATCGTCATTGACCACGCCGCCATTCACAAGGTTCTTGTCCTCACAGTGGGCGCAGACCGGAATCTTCAGATCTGCCGCCACCCGGAACGCTTCCAGTGCAAGCATCGCGTTCATCACGCTCTTCCCGTCCTCTGAAATCGCCGGTGAACCCGCATCCACCATTCCCCGGATGTCCGCAAGCTCTTCCCCCTTCTGTCCCTTGGTGATGGCGCCGATCTGCATCACATGGATGGGCGACAAAGCCGCTGCCTTGAACCTTACATAATTGACTTTGTCCGGGGTGTCAATCACCGGCCTGGTGTTGGGCATCGCGCAGATGGTCGTATATCCGCCCCGCGCGCCGGCTTCCGCCCCGGTTCCAATGTCCTCTTTGTAGGTAAGGCCCGGATCACGCAGATGGACATGCAGGTCTACAAGCCCCGGCATCACCCACATCCCGGATGCATCGACTACAGTCGATTCGTCTGTGCTGACGTCCCCGCTTCCGCCGACAGCCATTGCCTTCCGCTTTTTGATGGGGGCCGGAAAGGTCAGATCATCCCCGATCTTTGTCACCTTCCCGTCTTCAATCAGAATATCCGCTATCCTGTCTGTCCCGGATTCCGGATCCAGCAAACGTCCATGCCTGATAAGGATCTGCATGATTCCCTCCTGTTTTGATTCATACCATGTAACGATTCCGCACCGTCCTGCGCACTGTCATAATCAGTCCGGGCAAGCTTGTTTGCCGGACTGATTCCGGCAGTTTGCCGGCAGAGGCGGATCGGACATGGCCTTCTACATCGGCGGTACCGGCGTCGGCCTGCTGTCATCCCATGCCAGGTCTACGTCATAAAGATCTGAAATCAGATCCGGCGTATAGTACATCCGGTACCCATCCAGATTGCGTCTTGCCTGCCGGATATAATCCGGGCCAATCTGAACCCAATACTTCGCGCTTGCGTCAACATTGCAGTAGATCCGGAAGCCCATCGATTTGTAATGCGCGTAGTATTCATTTTCCAGCGTATAAGGCTGCCAGTCTCCGATGTCGGCTCCAAAAGCAAAGATCAGGACATCCGTGTCTCCCACGATGGGCGCAACCCAGCTTTGCCAGCGGTCAGAATCTCTCTGCAGGCTTTCCATGGAATAAGCCCTCGGGTTGATGTGCCCCCAGGTGTGGGATGCAAATTCCCATCCCTCCGCCTTCATCGCGTCCGCAACCTTTTTCGCCTCTTCCACTTCCTTGTCAAAATCAAAGTCCGGATTTTCCGCAAAGAAAGCCTTCTGGAAAGCAGTCAGGCGATCCTCCTGCCTGGTCTTATAGACTTCATCGGTGCGATAGCCCAGCACACCCTCATAGCCGGTCAGGGCGAGGATTCCCTTGTGCCCGTGATAGGAAAAATCCGGATGCTGCTCCACGAAAGTATCCACGATCGGAACCACGTCGTAATCTCCGATTGATATGCTTCCGTCATCCTCCAGATAAGAATTCTTGACCTTGCCATCCTGCGTCACAACAAGCTTCTGGGGGAATCCGTCCCCGTCCATATAGTGATAATAGCTGACATCATCCTGGCTGAGGACGAACGGCGTCTTCCCGGGCGGGAGCAGGATCTCCTTTTTCGACAGATTCCCTGCTTCATCAAACGATACCATATCATGCAGGCTGACCATGACGAAGCCCCGGTTATACATCTGCTGAAGGATGGAATCCATCTCGCTGACCGTCGTCATGACCTGATTGTAACCTGCCTCGTAGGAATCCCCGTCGAATGCCTTGGAGGTATCGTAGACCAGAGAATGAAAAAACACATGGGTCACCTGGTCGATGGGATACGGGACGCAGCCTGCTTTTGTGTTTTCATAAGTGGACACAAGGTTCTTATAGCGGTCGTTCCGGTCATATCCCGGCTGTCCCTTCAGATATGCGATCGCGCCATCGTAATCATACTGGGCCGCCATCCGGTTTGCCGCCGCCTCTACGGAGCCTTCCTGTCCGCCGCCTTCCACAGCGGCGGCCGCGCCATTGGGATCCTCTGCCTGCGCATCAGATACGCTCTCAGGCTGCCCTGACAAGCCTGCGCCCTCCGCCCCGGATCCGGAAGCATCCTGTCCTGATCCCCGGGCAGTTACCGTGCCGGAGGATGATCCGCCGGCGAGTACGCTGCCGGCATCCGTCCATGGGTTTTTATGTTCCTTGAACTTCGTCTCGTACACAATCAAGGCAGTCATTCCCACGGAAACAAATATCAATACAGCGATCAGGCACTTCAGAAGAAGGTTTGATCTTCTCCGCCTGATCTCGCGTTCTATCACGGTCCGATCCTGTTTTGCCATTACCCTTTCCTCTTACCAGCAACCCCTTCTTCCCGCACACGATTTTCCTCTTTGATCACGGAATAGTCTACCATACTTTCCGGCCGATGTCATTTCTTCTGTAATTGCCATCCGCCTGTTTCAATGATATTATGATAACGATTCACCCCCATTGCGCAGAATATAAAAGCGTTCTAAGTTATTTCTGAACAGCTCCTAAACGGAAGGGCGGGGAATGAAAACAGGATGACCGGAAAGGCGTTTCTTATGTCTCAGCAGCTCAAAACACTCTACAAGCTCATGACCATGTATACCCTGAGCCGGGTGGATTTCGCGTTAACCAACCGGCAGATCACGAATCTGTTCCTGGATCTTGGATATACCAATTATTTCAATGTACAGTATGCCCTGGGAGATCTGGTGGATGCCGGGCTGGTTCATGAGGAGGCATATCCGGATTACCGTTATTATGCCCTGACGCAGTCCGGGCAGGAAAGCATCGATGCGCTGCGTTCCACTCTTTCTGCCTCGATCCGGGCCGATATCGATGATTACCTGAAAAAAAACCGCCTCGAATTCCGGGAGGCGGTCTCAAGCAGAACCGAATACTATAAGACGACGGAAGGCGACTGGGCAGTCAGGTGCCGTGTCATGGAGCATACGACAGCCCTGATTGACCTGACGCTGATTGTCCCAAATGAAACCCAGGCCAAGGTCGTGGCGCATGAATGGAAAGAAAACTGCCAGGAGGTCTACGCGCTCATCATCCGCAAGCTGACCCAGCCGGATCATATTGACCGGATCGTGGAAGAGGAGAATCCCTGAATCATGGCCATTCCATCGGCTCGTAAACCGGGCTATGTGATTGATTTTTGAGCTGTGCTATCGGATGAAAAGACAAGCAAGATGTACAAGTTATTTTGTAACAGATCCTTAGCCCACATATATGTCACAAAAAAGAGGTGCCCCCGGATGGCGGTACCTCTTTTCTTTGTGGATTTATGAGAAATAATGTGCTCCGAGCTGATAGCTTCCGCTGTGTGTGTTGAAATACATCGGATACCCCGGAACCGGAGCCGCTCCGCTCATCGCGTCCCGTGCTGCGGAATAGCAGGTGGAATTTACGCCGGAGGCCAATGCCGCCTGCAGGGTTCCCGCGCTTGCCGGCGTGAACTGTCCGGGCTGGTTGAGGACTTCCGGAATGGAATTCGGGAAGCTGGGGCTGGCTACGCGGTTCATCACAACCTGGCCGACTGCCACCATCCCGTCATAAGACTGATTCCCCGCCTCGCACCAGATAATTGCCGCAAGGAGATCAAGATCTGAATAGCCGTATGCATTTGAACCGGACGAGGAAGTACTCTCAGCCTGGGAAGATGTCTCCGCCTGTGTGGCCTGTTCTTCCGTATAGACCGCTTCCTCCTGATATGTCTGTCCGGAATCGTCCGTATATGATGCAGTCTCCGTCCCGTAAGAACCATCATCTGTCTGGGATGAGGCCGCGGAAGAATCACCGCAGGCTGCCAGATAGGCATTCCAGGCATTGGTCGCAGCTTCCGCCTTCGCCAGCGCGTCTTCTTCTGAAGTGCAATCCATCGCCGCGTTCTGCGCGTTGATATATGCATCATACAAAGCCTGGATTTCCGGATTGTCGCTCACCGGCTGCGTGGAAAGTGCGGATGAGGACTGTGTATCATCATACGAAGACGTATCCTCACTGTAGGA
>CAMORF010000057.1 GCA_946623485.1 uncultured Clostridia bacterium | reverse complement strand
TGTTCAGAATGATACTCTTGATCCGGTATCTTTGCCGGCTGCATCTGACCGTTCCTTTCCCTGCCGAGAGTTCGCCCGGCGATGTTTTCTCCAGCAGCCGCTCCACCAGCTTCTTCTCGTCCTTCAGCCTGGAGGCTGCTGCCACGATGACAACCATCAGATCGCCTGTGGAGAAGCCTGCGCGAATCATCACATGGCGGATGCATCCGGTGCCGGTTTCTTCGTGATACGGGGCTATTTTGCATTCTTTCATCCAGGAAAGCACCGCCTCGAGGATGGCTTCATTTTCTTCAATCCCGATCTCACATCTATGGTTATCGATGATAGAGTGTGTCCGGCCTGCGTAAAAACCGGCGACAATCCTGCCGTCCTTGTCTTCCCCAACCGGGTACTGCGCCTTATTCCGATAGTGCCAGGGTTCTTCCATCCCCAGGATCGGGTAAAATGTACAGTTGTCTGCCTCTTCTGCATCGAATTGAAATCCGCCGATCCGTATGAGGTTTTCCCGTACCTTACGTTCTTTCCACCGGAGCTGGGCAGGATAGCTCATTTCCTGGATCTGACAGCCGCCACAGCGGCGCGCGACAGGGCAGACTGCCTCTACGCGGTCCGGCCCGGGGGTGAGGATTTCTTCCAGTCTGGCGTAGGCATAGTTCTTCTTCGGCTTGACAATCCTGGCCCGCACCCGGTCTCCCGGGACAGCGTCTTTCACAAAGACGGCCATGCCCTGGGCATGGCCGATTCCGAATCCTTCTGAGGACAGGTCTTCTATTGTCAATTCTGTCAGGTCATTTTTCTTCAAACTGAATTTCTCCTTGACATATCTCTGCTTTACATTCTTGACGTATCTCAGTTTTTTCGTCCTTGACATGTCTCCGCTTTTGCTCTTACCATTCTCCGGTTTTGCGGATGTTGGAGTCCAGCAGACGGTTAAACCCGAGCCATTCGTCCGCCCCGCGGTTCTTCGCTGCCGACAGGATCTCTTTCATCGTCTCAAGTTTTGCGTCGGCGTTGTCTGCCAGGTTCAGCGCCATTGCCTCTGCAAGGGCTGGTTTCTTCGGACTTCCGTATTCATATTCCCCGTGATGAGCAAGGATGCAATGCTGCAATTCACTGAGCAGGCGGTGCGGGAAGCCGGGGATGCGCCTGCATGCCGATCCGATCAGCTCACTCCCCATCACGATATGACCAAGCAGCTGCCCGTCATCCGTATAGTCATTTGCCGGAAAGTTCGAGATCTCTTTCAGCTTTCCGACATCGTGAAATGCGGCTGCGGTGAGCAGCAGGTCGTGGTTCAGGTATGGATAGGAGGCGCAATAAAATTCACACATCCGCACAACATTCAGGGTGTGCTCGCACAGGCCGCCAACGAAGCTGTGGTGTACGGTCTTCGCCGCAGAATGCCGGCAAAAGGCGTCCTCAAATGCCGGGTCGTTGAAATATTTATCAATCAGTGCCCTGAGCCACTGGTTCTTTACCGTTCCAAGGATGTCCTTCAGATCCCGGTACATGGAAGCAGTATCGTTCTCACTGACCGGAAGATAGTCCTCCGGACGGAATTCGCCGGGTCTGGCGATTCGTACGCGTTTGATATTCAATTGGAGGTTGTTCTGGAATGTTGTGACCTCCCCGACAACATAGATATAATCGAACGGCGCGAATTCCTCGATCCCCGTGGAATTCGGCTCCCAGATCTTGCAGTCAATCGTGCCGCTGCGATCCTGCAGAGTTACGTTTTCGTATTCCTTCCCCGCCTTCGAGGTTGCCTGTTGGCGTGTTTTGCACAGATAGACATCTGCGACATGGTCTCCCTCCCGCAGCGTTTCGATCAGCTTCATGGTTTGTCCTTCTTTCTACATCTATAGCGGTTCTGTAAACGTCACTTTTTCTGACGTTTTTGGCTGTTGCGCCGGGGAGCGCAGCAAGTCAAACCGGCTACTGTCTTCCTGCTTTCTTTCTGATTATCAATCACCGTCCATCTTACCACTTTGTCGGCTTTTGTGAAAGCAATTCGTTCGAACTGTGCGGTGGCTGTGCG
Organism: uncultured Clostridia bacterium; assembly: GCA_946623485.1. Classification (GTDB taxonomy): domain Bacteria; phylum Bacillota; class Clostridia; order Lachnospirales; family Lachnospiraceae; genus Porcincola. The sequence continues at coordinate 7,560 of CAMORF010000057.1, read as the reverse complement.
GGCGGGTGGCTTAGCGGATTGTGCGGTGGCTGCGTGACGGGCGGGTGGCTTAGCGGATTGTGCGGTGGCTGCGTGACGGGCGGCTTTGCGGAATGAGCGGAGGGAACCGCTTCTATGGATCACTGGACTGGATGGGATTCCATCGCGTCTTCCAGAAGTTTCGCAAATGGCCGGTTTCTGCCCCCGGTGTCTTTGCTCAGGTATTCTTCCCGGATTTCCTTCCCGGTCCGTTCGATTTCCTCCTCCAATTCCCTGGCGGACATGCGCCGTGCGCCGCCGCCCCATATGATCACCTGCTCTGCTCCATCACTGGTTGCCACTGTAATGTCAAATTCCGAGGCCATGCGGTGTACGGCTTTTTCGATATACCGGTCAGCGGTTTCTGCCTCTTTGGTATAGACGATGCACACATCGTGGTAGTGTTCAGTATGCTCTACAGCGCCGCTCACGCGGTATGCGTCAAAAACCAGGATGACCGGTATCTTCCGGTATCCCTGGTAGTTGCTGAGGATCTCCGCAAGCCTTGTCCTTGCCGCGTTCATATCCCGGTCTGCCAGCTCCCGGAGCATCTTCCAGGAAAATATAATATTGTACCCGTCAACCAGCAGGATCGGTTCTTTCTGCGTGACCTTGCGGGGTTTATGAAGTCCCATGGGGCCGTGCCGCCCGCCCCCGAAAAAGGTTTCTTTTGCCCCGCCCAGGTCGCGGCGTTCAATCTTGCCATAAGTGCGCTCGAAGATCTGTGTCAGTTCCTGCGTCGTCGCTTCATGCCTGCGGTATTCTTCATAGCCCTGTTCCCAGCTATCCGGAAGGTTCCCGCCGTCTCCCCCGCTTCCGCCGGCTGCATCATCACTGTCATAATTCCACCGCATCCCTTCTCCGGTATCCTGGCTCATCAGAGGCAGGTGCGCTGCCTGGTCCACTTCATTCCATGGCACCTCATAGCCTGCCCCGTGGGCACAGAAAACCGACCAGTTCGGATTGTTCAGGTCCCGGGACGGGTCATACCCTGCTTCCAGTATGACCTCCTGGGCGTTATGGCAGGGCTCGTATCCCCTGATCTTCAGATTCAACGCGCCCCTTCCGCCGGAGTAGGCCCTCACCTCTGCCTGATAGTTCCGCATGCAGGCAACCGGCGCGTATCCGGTCAGGCGGGCGAACTCGCCCTCGATCTGAGGCGCGTCCGCATGTCCGCAGAAAGCTTCGATGTCCATGAGTGCCCGGCCGATCATCTGGGACGGGATGTCCAGTTCGAAATCGTACCATGGCTCCAGCAAGGTACACTCGCATTTCATCAGACCCTGTCTGAGAGCTCGCCTCCCTGCCTGCCTGAAGTCGCCGCCTACGGTATGTTTCAGGTGCGCCCTTCCGGAGACAAGCGTGACCTTCACGTCCGTCAGCTCACTCCCTGTAAGGACGCCAATCTGCCTGTGAGAGCGCAGCATGCCAAGGATCAGCCTTTGCCAGTGCCGGGCAAGGATGTCGGTGGAGCAGGTGCTCTCGTACCGGATGCCGGAGCCCTTCTCTCCGGGCTCCAGGTACAGATGAACCTCCGCATAGTGGCGCAGCGGCTCGAAATGCCCTACGCCCTCGGCGCTTGTGGCGATCGTTTCTTTATAGACGACCCGTCCTTCTCCAAATGCAATTGCGGCCCCGTACCGTTCCTGGACGATTGCCTGCAGGATCTGGGTCTGCACTTCGCCCATGACGCAGACATGGATGGATTCGTCTTTCTCCCCCAGCTGCGGGTCAATCTCGGGAAGCTCCTCCGCCAGTTCCTTCAGCCGCCCGAACATCTGCAGGCGGTCGATCTCCCGGGGCCAGATCAGCTCATAGGAAAGAACACTCTGCGTGGCCATTTCCCCGGAAGGGGGGCAGCTCCCGAAGACCTGCCCGCACCACGACTCTGCAAGGCCTGTCACCGCGACGATCTCCCCGGCCGAGGCTGTGTCCGCCGCAGTGTATTTCTCGCCGGAGTACATGCGGATCTGCGTGATCTTCTCGTTTTCCGTGATCTGGGTGCGCACTTTCAGCTCTCCGCCGGTGATCTTCATCCAGGTCAGCCGGGTACCCTTTGCGTCCCTTGAGATCTTATATACCCGTGCGCCGAATTCTTCCGGCCTGGCTGTTTTTGGGGCAAAATGTCCGAGCGCCATGATCAGTTCCCGGATGCCTTCCATCTTCAAAGCGGATCCGAAGAAACAGGGGAAGAGTTTTCTCTCCTCCATCAGACATGAGATCCTTTCGTCTGAGATCCTGCCGGATTCGAGGAATTCTTCCATGGCGTCTTCATCGCACATTGCAACCTGGTCGTACAGGTCTTCCAGACGGCCGGAATCCGGAGCAGGCGTAGCAGATAACTTACTGCCTGCTGCACCGCCGGTGGATGGACTACATGCTGGCGCGTCCTGAGATATGCACTCCGCCCAGCTGTCAAACCGGATGCAGCGTTCATCCAGGTTCTGGCACAGGTCTTGAAGGACGCTCTGGGCGTCTGCTCCGGCCTGGTCCATTTTATTCACGAAGATGACCGTGGGCAGGCGATAGCGTTCCAGCAGATTCCATAGCTCCAGCGTATGTCCGGTCACGCCGTCCGGGGCGCTGACCAGAAGCAGCGCCATGTCTGCCACCATCAGCGTGCGTTCCGTTTCAGCCGTAAAATCGACATGCCCGGGCGTGTCCAGCAGGGTCAGCCCAAGAAGGCCGGTTTCCATGCGGGCCATCTTGGAGAAGATGGTAATGCCCCGCTGGCGTTCCAGCGCATAATTATCCAGAAATGCGTCTTTGTGGTCTACCCGCCCGGCTTTCCGGATGGTGCCTGTCAGATAGAGCAGGCTTTCCGACAGCGTTGTCTTGCCCGCGTCCACAGCGGCAAGGATTGCCAGATTTATTTTTTTATTCATTGGAACCATTTTTTACAATTTTCTGACAAGTCTACAAGTTTAGTGCTATAATAATTACAGCAACAAGAATCCAAACAAGGAGGGAAGTCGAGAATGACGGAGAATTATAGGATCCTGATCGCGGGAACCGATCCTGAACTGACAGCTGAGATCTCAGACGCCCTTGAGAAGGAGCAATATCAGGTATGCGCCATCAGTGACATGTCGGTTCCCGAAGATCCGTTTGTTTCCTTTCAGCCGGATATGATCATACTGGATCCGGCGCTCACCGGTTCTGACCCGAAGGGATACCTGCAATCCTTCTGGGAAAAAAAGCATGTCCCTGTTCTCGTGGTCAGCAGCGAGACGGACATTTCCAGCAGAGTGCTGTGGCTGGAAATGGGTGCGGATGATTATCTCGTCAAACCGTTTGACATGCGTGAGCTGGCGGCCCGCATCCATGCGCTCCAGCGCAGGAGCATGATTCAGTCTTCGATCCAGAATGACAACACACGGGAAACCGTGGAGTTTCCGGATCTTTCCATCAATCTGAGTAATTATACCGTCACCTGCCACGGCATGAAGCTTCCGATGCCGCCGAAGGAGATCGAGCTTTTGTATTTTCTTGCATCCTCTCCCGGACAGGTATTCACACGCGAGCAGCTGCTGCACCATATCTGGGGATATAACTACGCGGGGGACACGCGGACGGTGGACGTGCATATAAAGCGTCTTCGCCGCAGGCTCCCGGATTCGGACCGCTGGTCCATAGAGACGGTCTGGGGGGTGGGTTATAAGTTCCAGCCTGCATGACCTTCCGGAGGCATTCCGGATGATGTGCCGTCTCCGGACAGGGCTCACAGCGCCGCCCGTCCGGGGACGAGAGAGACATTGTCCGCCCCGAATTCTTCCTCCAGCTCACCAATCATAGACTGGGGAAGGTACATTTTCCCAGGGAACCTCAGATCCTTGACGCATCTTGGGTCGGCAAGATAGATTACAATTCTTCCGGCAGGCGGCGCAGCATATTCCGGATCAATTCCCTGGTTCTCCGGCTGCCGGTTCCCATGTCCATAGCCCTGATGATGTCCCTGCTCCAGAATCCGCAGCACATCCGCTTCTTTTTCCTTATATGCGTCCATCCCGGGGAACCTCAGCCACAGATCCTGCGGCACATCCTGGAACCGGCACATCCGGTCTGCCAGAAGCTTCGCGTTCTTGTTATCCTCAAGGGATACCCGTCCGGATACAAAGATCCGCTCATCCTTTCCGCAGCATGCGCGGAACCGCTCATAAGTGCGCGGGAATACAAGCACCTCCACCGAGCCAACCAGGTCTTCCACCTGGAGGATCGCCATCGTCTGGCTGGTTTTCGTGTATTTGATGGTGGCATCTTCCACGATTCCGCCGATCCGCTTTACGGACTGGTCCACCAGCCGGTCGGCCTGCCCGGTTTCGTCATTGATCGCGAAATCCGTTGATAGGGCAGTAATGTTTTTTCTCCACAGCGCTTCATATTTTTCCAACGGATGCCCGCTTGCGTAGATCCCAAGCACTTCCTTTTCGAAGGCCAGAAGCTGTTCTTTGTCAAATTCCGATACATCCGGCATCCTCAGGCCGGGATCCGGGCTGCCTTCCCCGCCGCCGAAGTATTCAAACATTGAGATCTGGCCCGTGACCTGGGACTTTCGTTCCCGCGCCGCCGATTCCCAGATCTGATCGTACATGAGCATCATCTGGCGCCGGTTGGCGTTCAGGCTGTCAAACGCGCCTGCCTTGATGAAGTTTTCCGCCGCCTTTTTGTTGACCTCGGCGGATACCCTTCTGGCAAATGTGTTCAGGTCCGGGAATCTGCCTTCTTTTTTGCGGTTTTCCAGGATGGCGGTGATCACCGGGTGGCCGACGCTCTTGATGGCGCCGAGGGCGTAGCGGATTTTTGGTTTTCCGTCGGTACGGCCTGAGGCTTCTGATTCCGGCTTTTCTCCGGCCTGACCTGAGGCTTCTGATTCCGGCTTTTCTCCGGCCTGACCTGAGGCTTCTGCTTCCGATTGCCCGCCGGCCTGGCCGGGCGTTTCTGCTTCCGGCGGCTCGTCGCCTCCGGTCACTGAGAATCCCTCCTCACTTTCATTGACATCCGGAGGCAGGATCCCGATCCCCATGTTCCGGCTGGACATGATATACTCCGCCACCTTCCCCGGGCTATCAATCACCGAGGTCATGAGAGCGGCCATGAATTCCACAGGATAATAGTATTTCAGCCACGCGGTCTGATAGGTTACGACGGCATAAGAGGTTGAGTGTGCCTTGTTAAATGCGTATTCCGCGAAGCTCATCATGCTGTCGAAGATCCGGTTCGCGGTTGCCTCGTCGATTCCCCGGGACGCGCAGCCGGGCACATTCTCTTCCGGATTTCCCTGGACAAAGTTCCTCCGTTCCTTCGCCATGACTTCTGCCTTCTTCTTGGACATGGCGCGGCGTACCAGGTCGCTCCGCCCATAGGAATACCCGCCCAGGTCGCGCACAATCTGCATTACCTGCTCCTGGTAGACGATGCAGCCGTAGGTTGTCTTGAGAATCGGCTCGAGGAGCGGCGTATCGTACCGCACAGAGGAGGCCTGCTCCTTGCCCCGGATATAAGCCGGGATGAAGCTCATCGGGCCCGGGCGGTACAGGGCGATCCCGGCGATGACATCCTCCAGGCAGCCCGGCTTCAGCTCCTTCATGAAGCTCTTCATGCCTGCGGATTCCAGCTGGAAGATTCCCTCGCATTTTCCGGTGGAAATGTACTCGAACACTTTCTCATCGTCTGTATCGATGCGGTCCATGTCCAGGTTGCCGTTTTCGTCCTTCGGGCTTTGTTCCCAGACCTCGCTCCCCCGGCCAAACCGGGCAACACGCATCTTCTCCCGCTCGGATATCATCCTGGCAGCTTCCTTGATCACCGTCAGGTTGCGCAAGCCCAGGAAGTCCATCTTCAGAAGCCCCAGGTGTTCTACTGTGTCTTTCGTGAACTGCGTCACGATATTGCCTTCGGAGGTGAGAGCGAGGGGGACGAAATCATCCACACGCCGCTGGCAGATCACAACGCCCGCCGCGTGGGTGCCGACGTTTCTGGGCAGCCCTTCAAGCTTACGCGACATATCAATCAGGGTATGGATCCTGGGGTCATTTTCATACAGATCCCGCAATTCCTGGCTGACCTTCAACGCAACGTCAATGGTCATGCGGGACGCGGAATTCAGGGGATTGCGCATCGGAATCTTCTTCGAGATCGAGTCACACAGCGAATATGGAAGATCCATGACCCTTCCCACATCCCGCACCACGCCGCGGGGCTGCAGTGTACCAAAGGTAATGATCTGGGCAACATTTTCCTTGCCATATCTGCGCACGACATAGTCAAATACCTCTGAGCGGCGCTCCGGTTCGAAGTCAATGTCGATATCCGGCATGGAAATGCGCTCCGGGTTGAGAAACCGCTCAAACAGGAGGCTGTACCGGATCGGATCCAGCTGCGTGATTCCGAGGGCGTAGGACACGATGCTCCCCGCCGCGGAACCCCTGCCGGGGCCGACAGCAATCTTTACACTTCTTGCATACCGCACATAGTCCCACACAATCAGGAAATAATCCACGAACCCCATGGAGTGGATGATATTTAACTCACTTTCCATGCGCTCCCTGGCTTCTTCCGGAATCGGGTCATAGCGCTCGGAAAGGCCATTCCAGCACAGCTCCTGCAGGTACTCCCAGGCTGTCTTGCCTTCCGGGACGTCAAAACGCGGCAGCTTATACTGCCCGAATTCGATCGTGACGTTGCAGCGCTCCGCGATCTTCTGGGTATTCTCCAGCGCCTCCAGGGCATAAGGGAACAGCCCGGCCATTTCCTCCGGGCTTTTTACATAATACTGGCCGCCCTCATAGCGGAGGCGGTTTTCATCCGAAAGCTTCTTGCCGGTCTGCAGGCAGAGCAGGATGTCATGGGCATCCGCGTCCTCCGCGCGGGTATAGTGGCAGTCATTGGTGGCAATCAGGGGAATCCCGGTCTCCCGGGACATGCGCAGGAGGTTCTGGTTGACCAGCTTCTGGTTCTCAAGCCCGTGATCCTGCATCTCCAGGAAGAAATTCCCGTCACCAAATATCTCCCGGTAGGCAATGGCAGTTTCCTTTGCCTCTTCATAAAAGCCCCGGGTAAGAAGCCTGGCAATCTCGCCCGCAAGGCAGGCCGAGGTACAGATCAGCCCTTCATGGTACTGCCTGAGCACCTCCTTGTCCACGCGCGGCCTGTAATAGAATCCTTCCTCAAATCCTGTTGAGACAATCTTTACCAGGTTGGCGTATCCGGTATTGTTTTCTGCCAGCAGGATCAGATGATGATACCTGTCTTCTCCGCCGCTGGTCTCACGGTCAAACCGCGAACCCGGCGCGACATAAACCTCGCATCCCAGGACAGGACGGATTCCCTGCCTCCTGCATTCCTCATAAAAATCCACCACGCCGTACATGACGCCGTGGTCGGTAATCGCCGCACTGTCCATGCCCAGCTCTTTTACCCGCGCGACATAATCCTTAATCTTGTTGGAGCCGTCCAGGAGGCTATATTCCGTATGTGTATGCAAATGCGCAAATCTCAACCCTGATCCTCCTCCCGGCAAATGCCGGCCTTCTGCCGCAAAAC
>CAMORF010000056.1 GCA_946623485.1 uncultured Clostridia bacterium | reverse complement strand
CTAACTGAACATGAATCAGGTATATGGGCGGGTGATGAACCCGCCTATATATTCTGAATCGGGATGCCGGGTTTCAGATATCCGTCATCACATTTGGAGGGAGACACATTGGCTAAGATTATTCTGGAAATGAAGAACATCACGAAGACCTTCCCAGGAGTCAAGGCTCTGGACAATGTCAACCTTAAGGTCGAAGAGGGAGAGATCCACGCCCTCGTCGGAGAGAACGGCGCCGGTAAGTCTACATTGATGAACGTGCTGAGCGGGATCTATCCGTACGGTACCTATGAAGGTGACATCATCTATAAGGGTGAGGTCTGCAAATTTCATAAGATCAAAGACTCTGAAAGCAAGGGAATCGTCATCATCCATCAGGAGCTGGCGCTGGTGCCGGAGATGACGATCGGCGAGAATATGTACCTTGGGAACGAAGTCGGCCGCAAGAGCGCGATTGACTGGGACAAGACCTATTCCGAGGCGGATAAGTACCTGAAGATGGTTGGCCTGACCGAATCCTCCAAGACGAAGGTAAAGGAGATCGGTACAGGGAAACAGCAGTTGGTTGAGATCGCGAAGGCGCTTTCCAAGCACGCTCAGCTCCTGATCCTCGATGAGCCGACCTCTTCCCTGAATGAAGAGGATTCCAAGGCACTGCTGGACCTGATGCTTGGGTTCAAGAAGCAGGGCATGACCATGATCATCATTACGCACAAGCTCAATGAGGTTGCGTATGTGTCGGATAAGATCACGGTTGTGCGTGACGGATCCACCATTGAGACGCTGGACTGCCATGGTCCGGAGCAGATCTCCGAGGACAGGATCATCAAGGGCATGGTCGGCCGTGAGATGACAAACCGTTTCCCGAAGCGGGAGAATGTGCCCATCGGCGATGTCATGCTTGAGGTTTCCAACTGGACCGTGCAGCACCCGAAGTATACAGAAAGAAATGTCGTCAATGATGTTTCTTTAAATGTACGCAAGGGGGAAGTCGTAGGAATCTATGGACTGATGGGCGCCGGAAGGACGGAGCTTGCCATGAGTATCTTCGGGCAGTCTTACGGAACGCTTCTTTCCGGAACCCTGAAGCTTGACGGCAAGGAAGTGAAGCTGAAGAAGACGCCTCTTGACGCGATTAAGCATAAGATTGCTTATGTGACAGAGGACCGGAAGGGCAACGGACTTGTCCTTTCCCAGTCGATCCGGGTGAACACGACCCTGGCCAATCTTGACGGCGTATCCAACCGGATGGTGCTGGATACCGATGCCGAGTACGCGGCGGCGGAGGACTACCGGAAGAGGCTGAAGACAAAGACACCTTCTGTGGAACAGCTGGTGGGCAACCTGTCCGGAGGAAACCAGCAGAAGGTTCTGCTGGCGAAGTGGATGTTTGCGGAGCCGGATGTCCTGATTCTGGACGAGCCGACCCGAGGCATCGACGTCGGCGCAAAGTATGAGATCTACTGCATCATCAATGACCTGGCAAAGGAAGGAAAGTCTGTGATCATGATTTCCTCCGAGCTGCCCGAGGTCATCGGCATGAGTGACCGGATCTATATCATGAACGCTTCCCGCATAGTCGGTGAGATTAGGGCAGAGGAAGCGACCCAGGAGAATATCATGGGGATGATTCTTGCTTCAGGAAGGGGGGACTGACGATGCAGGGGAAATCGGCGAAAGCCTTCTTTAAGAAGAACATCATGATCATTGCCCTGATCGGTGTGATTCTGGGCTTCTACTTCGGAACCGGAGGCAAGATTCTTCTTCCGCAGAATATCAACAACCTGTTCTCCCAGAACGGATATGTGTTCGTGCTTGGAACGGGCATGCTGCTTTGCATCCTGACCGGAGGAAACATTGACCTTTCCGTCGGATCAGTTGTCTGCTTTACCGGCGGTATCGGCGCTGTCATGATGGACAGGGGCATGAGCGCCGTCCTGGCCGTCATCGTGATGCTCGCGGTCGGACTGGCCATCGGGCTGTTCCAGGGGTTCTGGATTGCCTATGTTTCGGTTCCGCCCTTCATCGCGACATTGGCCGGCATGTATGCATTCCGCGGACTGTCCAATGTCGTGCTGAACGGTTATTCCATCGGCGTGCGCAATGTGGGCTTCCTCAATGTATTCGGCGGCGGCGCGGATTGCTACATCCCGGATTTCATCGGCGGGGGGAAAGGCCTCAACCTGACCTGCATGATCGCAGGCGTCGTGATTGCTGCCCTGTTCCTGATCCTGAACATCAAGACCTGGATCACAAGGAAGGTCAAGGGATATGCGAATGAAAGCATGGCGGTTGAGCTGGTGAAAACAGGCGTCATCGCGGTACTGATTATCTATATCGCCTGGAAGCTTGCCCAGTTCAAGGGCATTCCGTCCGTCCTGCTCTGGATCCTTGCGGTTCTTCTCATTTACAATTATATTACCCAGAGGACGGCAATCGGCCGTTATCTGTACGCGGTAGGCGGCAACCGGAAGGCCACGGAGCTGTCCGGTGTCAATACCAAGAAGGTTTTCCTCATCGCCTATGCGAACATGGGCTTCCTGGCAGGACTTGCGGGAATCCTGACCCTTGCGAGAGCGGTGCAGGGCAACCCCACCTTCGGACAGGGGTATGAGATGGATGCCATCGCGGCCTGCTTTATCGGCGGCGCGTCTGCCTACGGCGGAATCGGTAATGTCTATGGAACCGTTGTCGGTGCTGTGCTCCTTGGTGTCATCAACCAGGGCATGAGCATCATGGGCGTCTCGACAAACTATCAGAGTGTGATCAAGGGCCTGGTTCTCCTGGTCGCGGTGTTGGTTGATGTCGTCTCCAAGAAGAAAGAGTAAGGAGGGGAGGAAAGATGAAAAAGGATGTAAAAACTCTGTTGAAAGACAATACCATGCTCATCGTCCTGGTTATCGTCTTCGTCTTCTTTACGATTACGACAAAGGGGATGATGTTCCAGCCAATGCAGTTTAACGCGCTGATTACCCAGAACGCATATGTATTCATTCTGGCCTGCGGCATGTTGATGTGCATGCTGACCGGAGGCAATATCGACCTGAGCTGCGGCTCCTTCGTCTGCCTGATCGGCGCGATCGGCGGATACCTGATGATCGTCAAGGGGATGAATACAGCGGTCGCGATCATCCTGCTGCTTCTGGTGGGTGTCGTGTATGGATGCGTGCTCGGCTACCTGATCGCGTATGTGGATGTTCCGCCTTGGATTGCAACCCTGGCCGGATTCCTGGCATTCCGCGGGCTTGGCACCCAGATCCTGAGCTCGAACAGCTCAACGGGGTCCCTGGCGCCGTTCCCGGCTGATTTCCTTGCAATCTTCGCAGGAAAGATATTCTCAACGAAGCTTGGCACATTGAATGTGCCGTGCATGGTGGTTGGCGTTGTGGCCTGCCTGATTGTCGCGGTTTTGAACTTCAGAAGCCGCAGTGCAAGGGTCAAGAAGGGATACGATGCGGATTCCTTCGGATGGACGCTTTGCAAGACGGTTCTTCTGGATGCGGTGATCCTGCTGTTTGCGTGGAAGCTGGCGATGTCCGGCGGAATCCCCACCGTTCTGATCTGGGTTGCGATCATCGTCCTGCTGTACAGCTTCATCACGGGAAAGACGACCATCGGCCGCCACTTCTATGTGGTGGGCGGAAACAAGGAGGCTGCCCGTCTGAGCGGTATTGATACCAGGAAGGTTATGTTCATTGCGTATCTGAACATGGCAGTTATCACGGTCATTACCTCCTTCACGGTTCTGAGCAAGGTCCAGGCGGCGAACTCAACCCTTGGAACCAACTACGAGATGGATGCGATTTCAGCCTGCGTTGTCGGCGGCGTCTCCGCGTACGGCGGAGCCGGATCTGTTCCGGGCATGCTGGTCGGAGCGCTCCTGATCGGCGTCATCAACCTCGGCATGAGCCTGATGAACATTGACGCAAACTTCCAGAAGGTCGTAAAAGGCGTTGTATTGCTTGGGGCAGTCGCATTTGACATTGTATCCAAGAAAAAGTCAAAGTAACAAGAAGGATCAGGAGACCGCAGTGTTACCGTGAATCGTAACACCGCAGCGGCTGTGGAAGGCTGCGCCCCGGGAAGATACAACAAAGCCGGGCATGCAGCCGCTAAAAGGGCCGGCGGTGTCCTAAGAAAAAGGAGACTTGCCCTGCGCGGCAGGTCTCCTTTTCCCAAATTGTTATAGGAAACGCATTGAATAAATTCGTTTCCTATACAAGTCATACCATAACCAGATCCTAACCGGAGTAGGAGAGGAGCCTGTGAGAAAATTCATTTACCTGGCGACGGTGATTCTGGGATTTGCGGGGATCCTGGTGATCGGGCTTTATATCCGTGTCCAGAGCCAGGCCACGAAGCTGGATGTCAACCCGGACCTGTTCCAGTCTTACCAGAAGCATTATCTGTTTGTGTCCTCAGACGAGTCCCGGATGCTTCGGGATATCTATGAGAGGACGGCATCCGCCTGCGAGGCATCCGGTGCCTGGCTGGAATGGTGCGGCCAGGATATGCCGGGACGCTATTCCGCAGCAGAGTGCATCGACCTGTCCGTCGCGATGGAGGCGGATGGGATCATCGTCTATCCGGACGGGTCAGCCGGCCTGGAAGAGGCCATACAACGGGCTTACGGGCAGGGCATCCCGGTGGTGACGATCCTGCGGGACCTGCCTGACTCCGGGCGGGTCAGCTATGTGGGCGTCTCGAATTATCAGATGGGAGACCGCTACGGCGGGCAGCTTCTGAGCCTGATGCATAACGGGAAGAATGAAGTCTGCCTCCTGACGGATGCAGGGGATTCTGAAAATGAGACCCAGCTTCTCTATACGCAGATGGTACAGGCGATCCGGAACGGGGCGCCGTCCGGGAAAACCATGGAGCTCAGGACCCAGAGTGTGGACAGCAGGACGGACTTTGACGCCGAGGAGGTGATCCGCGACCTGCTGCTGGGGAAAACGCGTCCCGACATCCTGATCTGCCAAAGCAGCGTCCAGACGGAGTGCGCGATCCAGGCGATGATTGAGTATAACCTGGTGGGCAAGGTGCAGGTGATCGGATATTATGTGACCGACCAGATCCTGCAGGCGCTCAGGCAGGAGCTGATCCCGGTCACCATGACCATCGATACCGGGGCGCTGGGGCAGGACTGCGTCCAGGCGCTGGATGAATACCTTGCCCTGGGACGGGTCAGCAGCTATTATAATATCTCCCTTTCCGGTGTCACGCCCATGACAGCGGACCGGTATGAGGCGAAGCAGGCAGAGAGATCTTCCGGGGAGGAGGCAGGATGAAGAGAACACAGTTCCGCTTTTTTTCCTCGGTCCAGACACGCATCTCGGCGGTCGTCGCGACTGTACTGCTCCTGGTGTTGTGCGCCAACATCTTCGCCTTCCGGCAAAGCAGCGAGACGGTGCAGCAGATCAATGAGGTATTTGCCTCCAACGCGGTAATCATGAACCTGGGAGATACGCTTGCCGCTGCCCAGGCCAGCATGTATGATTACCTGAGCACAAAGGGAACGGCTCCCCTGGAGGATTTTTACCGTTATGAGCAGGCGCTCCGGGAGCAGACGGAGGAACTGAACGGGCGCAATGTAGGCAACGACCTGCTGATGCTTGAGAAAAACATCCGGTTTATGACCCATTCCTACCTGCGTGTCGCGGAGGATGCGATCCAGGCCAGGCGGGGCAGGAACGTGGAAGAGTACAAGGCGGATTATGCCCGCGCGAGCACCCTCTTTGAATATATCAATAATTATATCTATACCCTCAACAGCAGGCGTTTTTCCCAGAATACGGAAAACTACCTGACACTGCTGAGAAACATGCGGGTTGTGGAACGCATGAGCCTGATGATGATTATTGTCGTCTGCGCGTTTGCCCTTGCGCTGTGCATCATGAGTGTGCGCGCGATGATCGGCCCCCTCGGGGCGCTTTCCGCGGCGGCGGAAAATGTGGCCGGCGGGGACTTTAGCGTGGATGTGCCGGAGTCACAGCGCCAGGACGAGGTCGGCGTCGTCACGAATGCATTTCACAAGATGCTTGCCAGCATCCGGGCTTATATCGAATCCCAGAGAGCCTCCCTGGAGAAGGAGGCGCAGATGAAGGAAAATGAACTTTCCATGGAGGCTCACCTCAAGGAAGCGCAGTTGAAATTCCTGCAGGCCCAGATCAATCCCCATTTTCTGTTCAACAGCCTGAACGCGGGCTCCCAGCTTGCGATGATGGAGGGGGCGGAGCGCACGGAGCATTTCCTCTCCCGCATGGCGCAGTTCTTCCGGTATAACGTGAAGAAAACCGGAGGGGACGCGGCGCTGTCGGAAGAGATCGAATCTGTTGACAATTATATCTATATCCTGAACGTCCGGTTCTCCGGGGACATCCATTACGAGAAGCAGATCAGCCAGGACATTGACCTGGAGCAGGTGCGCATGCCCAGCATGATCCTGCAGCCCATCGTGGAAAATGCGATCCAGCACGGGATCCACGATGACCATGAGAACGGGGTCGTGACCCTTGCGGTGGATGATGTGCCGGAAAATGAAAATGAGACCGGGACGGATTGTGTCCGGATTACGGTTGCGGACAACGGGGCCGGCATGTCGCGGGCGATGATTGCGTCGATCATGTCACGTCGCCCCGGGGACGGGAGCGCCCCGCAGGACCGGGAGGGCGGCGACTCAACCGGGATTGCGATGGAAAATGTGATTGCAAGGCTGGAGCTGTATTACGGACGGAAAAACCTGTTCAGCATCTGGAGCGACGGCCCGGGAACAGGAACGGAGGTTACGGTCCTCCTGCCAAAGGAGAAGGAGCATGTATCGGATTCTGATAGCGGACGATGAAGGAATCATGGTGGAATCCTTACGGGAAATCATTGCCCGCGCCTACGGGGAGCGCGTCGAGATCGCGACCGCCAAGACAGGGCGCACGGCGATCGAGCAGGCAGAGAATTTCCATCCGGACATCGTGTTTATGGACATCCAGATGCCGGGGATCAACGGGATTGCGGCAATCCGCGAGATCCGGACCTTTAATACGTCCTGCCTGTTTTATGTGGTATCTGCCTATGATAAATTCGACTATGCGCAGGATGCTATATCACTCGGCGTGGAAAAGTATATCATGAAGCCGGTATCCCGGAGCATGATCCTGGAAACGGTGGAGGACGCCATGCGGAAGGTAGACCGCATCCGGGAGAAAAGATCCGACCAGCTGAAGATCCAGGAAAAGCTCGAGACCATCATCCCGGTGGTGGAGAACGGGTTTGTCACAGGCATGCTCCTCTCTGACGACCTGCAGGATGAGGAATACTACCGGGAGCTTCTGGAGATCCACGAGAAGGAAGCATATGTGGAAGTCATCCGCTTTGGGGAGGAGACCCCGGGGAGCGGCCCGCTCAGCCCCGTGGAATGCAGGGTGAAGGCGCAGGAGAATTATATGCAGATCCGCTCTGTCATCAAATCCTTCCAGCGCTGCATCATCGGCCCGGTCATGAGTGACTGCATCGTCGTGGTGGTTCCCCATGAGGACGAGACCGTGACCTATGACGAGCGGATTGAAGCCATCAACAACATGCGTTCGCTCCTGCAGCGGCTGGGCGAGATGCTGTCTTTGCGGTTCCGGGCAGGGATCGGAAGGATCTGCCGGTTTGCAGACCTGCGCATGAGCTACCAGGAGGCGGTAAACGCGCTCCGGGATTCCCGGGCGCGGGTGGTGCATATCGAGGACATCTCTGCCCATGGCGTGTATGAGGATGACTATCCGATTGAACTGGAGCGGGATACATTCACGGCGCTTTCCCGGGGGGATGTGGCCGTTGTCCGGGAGAAGATCAACGTGTTCTGCGACTGGATGGTGCGCCATGACCCGGATGACCTTGACAGCATGCGGCTGAAGGCCCTGGAGATTGTCCTTCGGTCCGAGCATGAAGCATTTAACGCAGGCTCGGTGAACTATGCCTTTGACTACCGCAAGGATTACCTGACCCAGGTAAATGCGCTCAAGAGCTCCCAGGAAATCCGGAACTGGTTCCTGGATAACATGACGACCCTTGCCGGGACGATACACAACCAGGCGGAGGAAAAAGACGAAACTACGGTCTCGAAAGCGTGCAAGTATATCCAGGAGAATTTCCGCAGGGAGCTGTCACTGGATGACGTATCGAAGGAAGTCAATGTGAGTCCGTATTATTTCAGCAAGCTGTTTAAGGAAGAGGTGGGGGAGAACTTCATCGACTACCTGACGGCGCTTCGGATCAGCAACGCGAAAGAGCTGCTGCTGCGTCCCGTGCTGACGATCCGGGAGGCAGGCCTGCAGTCAGGGTACGCAGATCCAAACTATTTCAGCCGGATCTTCAAGAAGCATACCGGCATGACGCCCCGGGAATACAGGGAGCGGAATCTGCACAAGTTATTGATCGACAGCTCCCTGGCAGATGGGATGCGGGGAGGAGAACCATCATGAAAAAACAGCTTTCATCCATGATCCTGGTCCTGCTGACAGGTTTCTGCCTGATGCTTGCCTGCGGCTGTTCCGCGAACCGGACAGGAGGCGGGGAGACCCACAGGGAGGAGAGTGAATCGAAGGAAGCGCCGGCGGTGCGGATCGGGATTTCATTTGATTCCTTTGTGATCGAGCGCTGGCTCAGGGACAGGGATGTCTTCGTGGCGACGGCGCAAAGCCTCGGCGCCGAGGTCAATGTCCAGAACGCGAACGGGGATGTGGAGGAGCAGATCTCCCAGATTGAATACCTGATTGAGAAGAAGATGGATGTCATCACGATCATCGCCATCGATGCCGGAGCACTGAAGGATGTGGTGCGCAAGGCGCAGCAGGCAGGCATCCGCATCGTCTGCTACGACCGTCTGATCCGTGATGTCGGGTCGGATCTGTACATCTCCTTTGACAACCGGATGGTCGGGACACTCATGGGGCAGGCTCTTGCCAGAAGCCTTCCGGACGGCGGGCAGGTCTTCCAGATTCAGGGTTCTTCCAGTGATAATAATGTGGAGCAGGTCCGGGAAGGGTTTGAGGAAGCGCTCCAGGGCACCGGCATCACCATCGCGTACTCCACCTTCTGCGAGAACTGGCTGGCAGAGCTTGCCTTTGACGCGGTATCCGAGGGCCTGGAGGCAACCGGCGGGAAGGTAGACGGCATCATGTGCGGCAATGACGATCTTGCCGGGCAGGCGATTCGCGCTCTGACCGAGCGCAAGATGGCGGGAAAGATTCCCGTCGTCGCGCAGGACGCGGAACTGAGCGCATGCCAGCGGATTGAGGAAGGAACCCAAAGCATGACGGTTTATAAATCCGTTGACAAGGAAGCTGCCGCTGCCGCGAAGCTGGCGGTAGCCCTGGCGCGGGGGGAGGACATTACGGATCCGGCCAGTTCCATCCCCGTCACGCAGACCATCCACGATGGAACCGCTGATGTTCCCTACTATCCCCTGGAGCCGGTTGCCGTGACAAAGGAGAACATGGATGAAATCATCATTGACGGTGGCTTTCACCAGAGGGAGGACGTATACCTTAATATAGACTAAAACGTATCTTACTATGTGATTGATTTTTGAGCTGTGCTATCGGATGAAAAGACAAGCAAGA